>JBKPOL010000099.1:0-8170 GCA_046733075.1 Pseudomonadota bacterium
GGATAGGCGCGGGTCGAGAAGGCCAAGGCATCGCTCACGACCACTGGCGGGACGACGCCCGCGGTCCGCGTCGCGCAGGCGGAGGTCGAGAAGGCGCGTCTCGACCTCGAGCACGCGGTGATGCGGGCGCCGGAGGACGGCTGGATCACCCGCTTCGATCTCACGCCCGGCACCGTCGTCACGCCCGGCAATCCGCTGTTCGCGATCGTCGTGGGCAACAGCTTCTGGGTCGATGCCAACCTCAAGGAAACCGAGCTCACCGGCGTCCGGCCCGGCCGGCCGGCGACGATCGTCGTCGACATGTATCCGAAGCATCCGTTTCACGGACAGGTCGAAAGCATCGCGGGCGGCACCGGCGCGGCGTTTTCACTGCTGCCCGCGCAAAACGCGAACGGCAACTGGGTGAAAGTCGCGCAGCGCGTGCCGGTCAGGATCAGCATCGCCGATCCCGATCCGACGTACCCGCTACGCGTCGGAGCGACGGCGACGGTCATCGTGTCGATCGCGAAGTAAGGGTCGCTGACGCATGACTGCGAACGCGAACGAACCCCAGGGCGGATCGCGCTTCTTCGTCGCGCTGGCGGTGATGGCCGCCACCGTGATTCAGGTGCTCGACACGACGATCGTGAACGTCGCGCTGCCGCACATGGCGGGCGAGCTTTCCGCATCCACGGACCAGATCAGCTGGGTCCTGACGAGCTATATCGTTGCGGCGTCGATCGTCATGCCGATGACCGGGTACCTGACGGACCGCCTCGGGCGTCGCCGCTATCTGCTGATCAGCATCGCCGGCTTCGTCATTGCTTCGGCGCTATGCGGCATCGCGACGTCGCTGCCGGAAATCGTGCTCTTTCGCCTGCTGCAGGGCGTATTCGGCGCTTCGCTCGTGCCACTGTCGCAGGCCATCATGGTCGACAGCTATCGGATGCACGAGCGCGGCAAGGCACTGGCGATCTGGGGCATGGGGGTGCTGGTGGCGCCCATCCTCGGGCCCACCATCGGCGGGTGGCTCACCGAGACCATCGACTGGCGCTGGAACTTCTACATCAACGTGCCGATCGGCGTGCTGTCGTTCCTGCTCGCCGCGCGCCATGTTCCGGATACGCCCGTCAAGGCGCGCGGCATGGACTGGCTGGGACTGGCCTATCTCGCGATGTTCGTCGGAGCGCTGCAGTACCTGCTGGATCGCGGCCAGCAGGAGGATTGGTTCTCCGCCGGCTCCATTCGCATAGCGGCGGTCGTGCTCTTCGCCGGGCTTGCGCTCTTCGTCGTTCATTCCGTCCTGTCGAAGCGTCAAACGCTCTTCAACATCAGGATGTTCGGCGACTGCAACTTCACGGCAGCCTCGATCGTCGGCGGCGCCATGGGACTGTCGCTGTTCGGCGGCATGTTGCTGCAGCCGGTGCTCTTCGATAACCTGCTGCAGTACCCAACGTTCGACACGGGACTCGCGATGATGCCGCGCGGCATCGGTAGCCTGATCAGCATGCTGGTCGTGGGGCGACTCGTCGGAAAGATGGGCGCAAAGCCGCTCATCTTCTTCGGCATTGCCACGGGCATTCTCGGTGCGTGGATGATGACGCATGTGGGTCTCGATGCGAGCGCGTCCACGATGATCGTTCCGCTGATCCTCCAGGGGATTGGCGTTGGCTTCGTCTTCGTGCCGCTCTCGGCGGTCGCGTTTGCGACACTGCCGAAGTCGCTGTCGGCGGAAACGGCGGGCGTCTACAGCCTGATCCGGTCCATTGGCTCGTCGATCGGCATTTCCATCGTAAGCGTGTCGATGACCCGCGGCGCGCAGGCCAGCTGGGGCGCTGCGTGGTTACGTCGATCCGTATCGCCCGGAAGTGCAGCCGTATCTCGATCCGCTGCATCTCAAGGCGCACGGGCTTGGACTCGCGCTGATTGCGCGCGAAACCGCCACGCAGGCGCAGATGCTCGGATTGCTGAAGGCGTTCTGGGCGATCGTCGCGAGCTTCGTTGTCATGGTCCCGCTCGTCATGCTGCTGAAGGCCTCACATGGAACGCATGCGTCGGCCGCCGCTGCGATAGCCGAATGAGCGCGACAACCGCATTCTCGTCTTCGCTGGATTGCAGTGAGACGCGCGCGTTCAACAGAACCCCGCTCGGTGACGTAGTCAGGGCGCAGCCTTGCGGCATGCGCGCTCGTGCTCGGCAGGCTTGATTTCCTCGACGATCGGCGGCGACTCGAGCGATCGATGTTCGCAAGCGCGAGGAAGAGTCGCATCCAGAGCACCACGACAGCCTGCGTCCCGATAACGCCGACCACGACGGAGGGAACGACGCCAAGCCATGCGGCCGTGACAGGCCGGTGGCGCGCGTGGGAACGACCGTCGCCTGCCTCTGCTTGATCGCGTGGGTTATACAGCCGGTCAGCAGAAAGAGCGCCGTGCTTGCGCCATACACCGCCGCGGCGCCAGCGACATAGATGACGCCGCCGATGGCGGGGCCCGCGATGATCGCCGCCTGGCTCGCTGAAGCGTTCGCGGCGATCGCTCGCGACAGCAACGTTACGGGCACGAGCGCCGGCAACAGGGCCTGCATCGTTGGCATCTGGAAGGCGCGAGCAACGCCGACCACGAAGATCAACGCGAAGATCGCAGGCGCGCTCAGCAGCGAATACGCGCTGCCGATGCAGAGGCCGAGCGCTGCCCGTGCCTCAAAGACCATGCACGCCTGCAGCACGCGCCGACGGTCGAAGTGATCCGCGGCGTGCCCTGCGACGAGCACGAGAAAGAACGCCGGTATGAATTGGGCGAGGCCGACGAGACCAAGATCGAGCGCGCTTCCCGTGAGCGCATACATTTGCCAGCCGACACCCACCGCAAGCATCTGGTGCGCGATCATCGCGAACACGCGCGCAAGCGAGAAGAGGACGAACGGCCGCTGCGCGCGCAGCTGCTCGCCGGTGCGCGTCATCGGGGCGCGACCGGCGTGAATCGCGGATGGAATGCATGCGACTTCAAGGCGGCGGCGTGTTGCCGATGAGCGTCAGCGTCAATGGCGTGGTGAGTGCGGCGAGCGCGGTTGTCAGCACGATCGACGACGCGACGGCGCCCGACAGTACGCCGAACTGGCGCGCCATCAGATACACGTTCGCACCCACCGGCAGCGCGGCGAGCACGACCACGGCGGCGGTCTCGAGCGGCGGAAGGGTCAGCAGCCTGGCGAGCGCGTAAACGGCCACCGGTTGCATGACGAGCTTCAACACCGCGATCGCGAAGCTCTCGCGCCAGCCCGCGCGAATGCCGAATTCGGCGAGACCCATGCCGAGCGCGATCAGCGACAGCGGGACCGCCGCGTCGCTGATCATGGCAAGCGTATGGTCGACAAACACGGGAAGCCGCACGTCGATGAAACCGAACGCCGTGCCGGCGATGATGCTCGCTACGACGGGATTCCTGATAACGCCCTTGGCCGTGCGCGCGAGGCCGACCGGTGAGAGGTCGCGATGCCGTGCCCACTCGACGGACACACTGACGAGCGTCCACAGGATCAGCGAATTGAAGACGAGCACGAGCGTGACCGCGGGCAGTGAAGCGTCGCCGAGCGTCGCGCGCGCAAGCGGAATGCCGAGGAGGACGTTGTTCGAGAAGATGCCGCCCATCGCGAACACGGATTGCGAGACGCCGTCCATTCGAAAGAGCAGGGCGCCCGCGATGCGGCCGATGGCGTAAACGAGGAGACAGCCGCCGAAGAACGCGATGAGAAGCCGCGCGTCGACCCGGGGCAGCCGCGAGAAATCGCTCATCAGCCTGAAGAGAAGCGTGTGAACCGCGACCACGAACACGAACCGCGTCAGCGCATCCGACGCCGTGCGCGGCCAGCCGAAGCGCGACAGGCCGTAGCCGAGGGCGACCAGCAGAAAGAGCGGCGCGGTGAGGCCCGCGAGATGCAGGAGCATCCGCGACTCGCGGTGCCCGGATCAGCCGCGTGGACCGATGAGCGCCAGGAACTCGTCGCGCGTCGCCTCCGATTCGCGAAACGTACCGAGCACCGAGGAAGTGATCATCTCGGAGTTCTGCTTCTCCACACCGCGCATCATCATGCACAGATGCTGCGCCTCGATCATCACGCCGACACCCCGGGCATCGATGGAATCGATCACGGCCTGCGAGATCTGCTCCGTCAGGCGCTCCTGCAACTGCAGCCTGCGTGAATACATGTCGACCAGGCGAGCGAGCTTGCTCACGCCGAAGACGCGGCCCGTTGGAATGTATCCGATGTGGCACCGACCGAAGAACGGAAGCATGTGGTGCTCGCACAGGCTGTAGACCTCGATGTTCTTGACGATCACCATGCTGTTGGTCGTCTGCGTGAAGATCGCGCCGTTGATCAACGCGTCGACGTCCGTTCGGTAGCCGGACGTCAGGAAGGCCATCGCCTTGGCGACGCGCTCCGGCGTCTTCAGCAGGCCCTCCCGGTCGGGATCCTCGCCGAGCGCGGACAGCAGTTCGCGGGTCAGATGCTCTATCTTCGCAACGTCGATGTTCATAAGTGGTCTTAACGTCGATGCCGGCAATGCCGACGGGATTTGCCGCCTTTGCAAAGTCGAGGGATGGAGTATGCGAGATCGCGGCCCCAGCGCCAATCCGAACGCTTCCTTTCTGATACGACCGGTCGTCGCTCGGCATGGAGGGGCCTACAATGAGCTTCGGCTTTGCGGCAGTATGTACGCTGGCTGGGTCGACGAGCGGGCAGCGCGGCGGCCGGCAAGCGGAGTTTCCCGATGAAATGCGCAAATTGCGCACGTGACAACCCGACGGGTGCACGTTATTGCGTCCATTGCGGCACCGAGCAGTCGGTGCCCACGCCGATTGCAGCGGTGGCCGCCGCGGCGATGGCATCGCGCGGTCGCGGCGCGATGCCCCAAGCCGCGAACGCCGCGCACGCCGACCCGCCGGCCGATGAGTCCGCGTCGCGATCGCACGGCAGCACCGCGCCGAAGGCCCGCAGCGAAGCACCTGCGAAGGCACCGCTCGTCGAGCATCCTCCCATCACAGCTTCGCCCGCCGCACAGCCCGGCCCTCCCGCCTATGCATCTGCGCCGAAGCGAACCGGACTCGCTTTCTCGATCGTGATCGCTTGCTTCTTGGCAGCAGCGGCGACGTTCTTCGCCTGGCGCATGTTCGCGCCCGACGCCTTCGTGAGCGCGGCGACCCCGCGCGGCGAGGACTCGAGCGTCATGTCCGCACTGCCGTCCGCGACCAGCGGAGGCAAGCAGAATCGCTCGCCGGATGCCGACAGACAGGCAGACGCCGGGCCTGCACGCACCCCCGAATCGGCGAGATCGCCGATGCCGCCGCCCGTTGCACCGGCCGATAACATGGCTGCCCTGCCGCCGGGGCACGACGCGAATGTCCGCGCCCCTGCGGACGGGAACGGCGCAGCCGATAACGCGTTCGCGTCGCCCGAGCCGGTGCAGATCACACCGCTTCCGGCAAAGCCGGCCCCGCGCCCCGCGAAGAAAACCGCGCCCGAGCGGGAACCGCAAAAGCAGGTGGCGGCGGTTCCTGCCGCACCCGTTGCGCCCGCCGCGTCGACGCCTACCGCGTCGATGCCTGCTGCGTCCACCCCATCGACCACCCACGCTGCGGCGAGCCCGAGGACCGCTGCGGCGACCGATCCGTGGGCCCGAATGCGCGAGGAACTCGCTACCTGCACGCGCGAGGACTTCATCACGCGTGTTGTGTGCGGCCAGCGCGTGCGCTTCCGCTATTGCGCCAACTACTGGGGCAAGGTACCCGAATGTCCGGGCAATCCCGTGCCGGAGCACGGTCAATGAAATCGTGCCTCGCTTCGTCGCGTGCATGGCGCGGTGCTCGCACATGGCGCGTGCCATTTGCATCACCCTCCTTCTCCGCAACATCCCCGGCAAGCAGCCCGTAGCGCCCGCGTAAGTTCTGTAGAGCTTTCGTACGGCCACCGCGCCTGACGCGCGTAGGCCCTCGCCCTACGCTGGATTCCGCAGCAAACCGATCGTCGGCGCGCACGTTTGGCGTCACGCTCGCCCTGTTGATTCGTAAGTTTGCGGATCGTTGTGACGGAGTGGACATGACGCAGATCGTTGCAGGCGTTTTCGACGACGAGCAGTCGGCTACTGCCACGGCTCACGAATTGCGCAAAGCGGGCTTCGATGCGGCGAACCTCGACCAGTTCGTGTTGAATCCGCCGGGTCGCCACAACGCCTTGCCACTTGGCGGAGACGAGGATGCGGACGCGAACGCGGACGGTGCCGAGAAGGGCACGCTGCGGGGCGCTGGCATTGGCTCGGCGATCGGTGCGGTCGCCGGACTTGCGGCGACGCCGCTCGTCGGTCCCATCGCCATTGCCGCCGGTGCCGCAACCGGCGCTTATGCCGGTTCGATCGCCGGGACCATGAACAAACTCGGAGAAAACAACGGGGAGCAGCATGAGCCTCGTCCAGCGGGGGTCATGGTGGCGGTGAACGCGGAGTCACGGGAAGACGAGGAAGTAGCAATCGACCTTCTGCGTGACGGCGGCGCGCGCATCATCGAGCGCGCTCAAGGTTCGTGGCGGGACGGCAAATGGGTCGACTTCGATCCGGTTCGCGACCCCGATATCATCGAAAGGCGCGATGAATCGGGCGGAGCGGCGTCCGGGCGGCAACCATGAGCATGCCGTCACCGATCCCGCGGTCGCGCCGTTTCACCCGGGCGCCGACGCTGCGCCATTTGCAGCAAGGACGCTGGGGCTACATTCTCGCGTGGCTCGTCGGCGTGCCGGTGCCGATCCTGATCCTCATCTACCTGCTGCGTGGGTGTGCTTGAGGAGTTGCGTCAACCCGGCCGGAGAGCGCACTCGCGGGGAGTTGAAATCGATCGGAGCCGGTCGCCCGAAAGACGGTCTAACCGCGACCGACGAAAGGCATCTTGGTCGCCATCACCGTGAGGAACTGCACGTTTGCCGTCAGCGGAAGGCTCGCCATGTAAACGACGCTGGTCGCAACGTGCTCGACGTCCATGAGCGGTTCGATCGCGATTTCTCCATTCGCCTGAGCAACGCCCGTCGCCATGCGCGCGGCCATCTCGGTCGCGGCGTTACCGATGTCGATCTGGCCGCACGCGATGTCGTACTTGCGGCCGTCCAGCGACGTTGATTTCGTGAGACCGGTGATCGCATGCTTCGTTGCCGTGTAGGGTGCCGAGTTGGGGCGGGGCGCGTGCGCCGAAATCGAGCCGTTGTTGATGATGCGGCCGCCTCGCGGCGTCTGCGACTTCATCATCCGGATCGCGTGCTGCGTGCAGACGAATGCGCCGAGCAGATTGGTATCGATCACCGCGCGGAGTTGCTCGACTGATAGTTCCTCGAGCGGAACCGCCGGCGCGCCCGTGCCCGCGTTGTTGAAGAGCAGGTCCAGCCGGCCGAAGCGCTTCGCAACCGATGAAAAGAGCTGCGCGACGGACTCGGGGTTTCCGACATCCGTCACCACTGGCAACACGTCGCTCTTTCGATCGCCCACTGCGCGAACCGTGCCATCGAGCGCGTCTGCACGGCGCCCAGCGATGCCGACGCTATAGCCTGCATTGACGAGTGCGAGCGCGACGGCTCTGCCGATGCCGCTACCCGCGCCCGTAACGATGGCGACCTTGCCTTGCGCTTTCATCGAACGCTCTTGTCGTGGCTGATGCGCGAAGTTAATAGAGCGGCGGCAGGCCGCCGCGGTGGTTCCGCGCTGCGCTCCGCTTCGCTCCGCTCGTGACCGGCGCTACGTTTGCGCGATCCGGCCGGCGCGAACAGGGCCGGAGGTGCAATGGCGTTGCCCTGCGCGAAGTCCACGCCCACGCTTCGCAGCGCTTCGAGCGTCGCGACCGTTTCAACCGATTCGGCGATCGTCTGCTTGCCCATCACCCGGCCGATGCGATGGATGGCCTCGACCATCGCGGCATCGACCGGGTCGTGCAGCATGTTGCGCACGAAGCTGCCGTCGATCTTCAGGTAATCCACCGGGAAGTGCTTGAGGTAGCCGAACGATGAAAGCCCCGTGCCGAAGTCATCCAGCGAGAACTTGCAGCCCAGTTCCTTCAGCGATTTGATGAAGCGGTTGGCCTGCGAGAAGCTGGCCACCGCCGAAGTCTCGGTGATCTCGAAGCAGATCTTCGAGGCGTCCAGTCCGCTTTTCTGGAAC
>JBKPOL010000100.1:0-20599 GCA_046733075.1 Pseudomonadota bacterium
GCCATCGTGCTCATCACGCACGATCTCGGCGTTGTGGCCGAGATGGCCGAGCGCGTCGTCGTCATGTATGCCGGACGCAAGGTCGAGGAAGCGTCAGTCCTCGAATTGTTCGCGCGCCCGCGACACCCGTACACGCGGGGATTGCTGCACTCCATCCCGAAGCTCGGTGCGGTCAATGGTGGTGCTCGAGGCGAACGCACCCGGTTGGCCGAAATCGCCGGCACGGTGCCATCGCTTGCCGAGCCGATCGTCGGATGCGCGTTCGCGCCGCGCTGTGGTTACGCTACCCCGCGCTGCCGCACCGAATCGCCGCCGCTCGAGCAAAAGGCTGTCGATCATGTCGCTGCATGTTGGGAGTCGGATCGAATCGTCTACCAATCGGAGAATGCAAGCCCGGCGAGCGGTGCGCATGAACGGATGCCGGTCCCGCATCCCATACCAACAGGTCGGGCGACGTGACCGCGATGAGCGATGACGATGGTCACAGCGCGCCGGGAACAGCGCTACTCAGGGTGTCGAATCTCACCAAGCATTACGCTTCACCGGGCAAGTTCTTCGGACGTTCGCGAGCGCCCGTGCATGCCGTCGACGACGTCAGCTTCGCCATTGCGGAGGGAGAAACACTCGGGCTCGTCGGTGAGAGCGGCTGCGGGAAGTCGACGATCGCGAGAACGGTGCTGAGGTTGATAGAACCGACCGCAGGCGCGATCGAATGGCGCGGCCAGTCCATCGAGCGACTGTCGGAGAGCGCGATGCGACCCTACCGGCGGGAGCTGCAGGCGGTCTTCCAGGATCCCTACGCATCGCTCAATCCGCGCATGCGGGCGCGCGACATCGTCGCCGAACCCATTCGCAACTTCGAGGGGGTGTCGAACGAAGCGATCGCCGACCGCGTACGATCGTTGTTCGAGCGTGTCGGGTTACGCGCCGATCAACTGGTGCGCTATCCGTACGAATTCTCCGGCGGACAGCGGCAGCGGCTCGGGATCGCCCGCGCGCTCGCACCACGCCCGAAGCTCATCGTTTGCGACGAGCCCGTTTCGGCGCTCGACGTTTCGGTGCAGGCGCAGGTGATCAACCTGCTCGTCGATCTGCAGCAGGAGTTCGGCCTGTCCTATCTATTCGTCGCGCACGACCTCGCGATCGTCGAGCACATCAGCCATCGCGTCGCGGTCATGTACCTCGGCCGCATCGTCGAGTTGACATCGACGCAGGCACTGTTCGGCAACCCATTGCATCCCTACACGGAGGCGTTGCTGTCCGCGGTTCCGGTTCCCGACCCGACCGTGCGGCGCAAGCGGGTGATACTTCAGGGCGATGTGCCGAGTCCGATGGACTTGCCGGAAGGCTGCCGTTTCCATACGCGTTGCCCGTACGCGTTCGAGCGCTGTCGGCGCGAAGAACCGGCATTGACGGAAGTCATGCCTGGTCACGTGGTTGCGTGTCACTTGCGCACGCCATCGACAGCCGACACGCGCACGGCGCATTGAAGGAGCATCGATGACCCATTATCCGGATGCTGTTGCGCTTACCCGGAAGCTGCTCTCGTTCAACACGATCAATCCGCCCGGCGCCGAAGAAGCCTGTGCTTCGCATCTCGGATCACTGCTGGAAGCGGCCGGATTCCGCGTCGACTATGCAGCATTTGCGCCCACGCGCACGAGCCTGGTTGCGCGCATCGGACGCGACAACGGCAAACCGCCGCTCGGATTCACCGGGCATATCGACACCGTACCGCTCGGGGCAGCGGCGTGGAAGCAGGACGCCTTCGGCGCAAGCCTTGAAGGCGGGCGACTTTACGGTCGCGGATCGAGCGACATGAAAAGTGGCGTGGCGGCATTCGTGGTCGCGGCGCTCGCGCTCGCGGATCGCATGCGTGAAGCACCCGGCATAACGCTGGTCATCACCGCCGACGAGGAATGCGGCTGCGGTGGCGCAGCATTCCTCGCGAGGAAGACAAGGCTGCTGGGAACGATCGGCGCGCTCGTCGTCGGCGAACCGACGGGAAATTACCCGCTGGTCGGACACAAGGGCGCGCTGTGGCTCGAAGCGCGCACGACGGGCGTCACGGCACACGGTTCAATGCCGGAACGCGGCGACAACGCAATCTTCAAAGCCGTGCGCGCTGTCGACGTCCTGCGCAACTTCGATTTCGGCATGGAAGCGCATCCAATGATGGGACGGCCGACGCTGAACGTCGGCACGCTGCACGCCGGTCTCAACATCAACTCGGTTCCCGACAGCGCGACGATCGGTGTCGATATCCGCACGATTGCGGGCCAGGATCATCGGCAACTGCGAGGAAAGCTGGAGCAGGCGCTCGGAGCGGATGTTGAACTCACCCCGATCGTCGACGTCGGGGCGATCTACTCGAATCCCGATGCGCCTTGGATCCAGCACGTCTTCGCCGTCGCGGAGAAACGAATCGGCGAGCAGCCCGTGCCGCGTACCGCGACCTACTTCACGGACGCCGCGGTGCTGAATGCCGTGTATCGTGACGTGCCCATCTGCGTGCTCGGGCCGGGCGAGCCGCATCTTGCGCACCAGACGGACGAATACTGCCTGGTCGATCGCGTGGAGCAATCGGTCGCAATCTATACCGACCTCATTCGCGCATGGAGTCTTTAACGTGGCGAACCTCAACAAGCTCACCGCAACCGACGCCGCGCGCAAGCTGGCAACGCGCGAGATTTCCGCCCAGGCCCTGCTCGCCGACTGCATGGAGCGAATCCGTGAGCGCGATCCGGTCGTGCACGCATGGACGTTCGTCGGCGCGGAAGCTGCGCTCGAACGCGCACGCCGTCTCGACGCGCAAGCCGTGTCCGGACTGTTGCACGGGCTCCCGATCGCGGTGAAGGATCTCTTCGACACCTTCGACATGCCCGCGAGCTACGGCTCGCCGATCTATGCAAGGCACCGGCCGGTCAGTGACGCCGCGAGCGTCGCGCTCGCCCGCGCCGCCGGCGCGATCGTCGTCGGCAAGACCGTCACGACGGAGTTTGCGACGTTTCATCCGGGCCCGACCTGCAACCCGCAGGATCCAGCCCATACGCCGGGGGGGTCGTCTTCAGGGTCGGCAGCCGCGGTTGCGGACTTCATGGTTCCACTCGCGTTTGGCACGCAGACGGCGGGCTCGATCGTGAGGCCCGCGGCGTATTGCGGCGCCGTCGGTTACAAGCCGACCTATGGAACCGTGTGTCGCGTCGGCGTAAAGATGATTTCCGACACGCTCGACACGATCGGAGGCTTCGGACGAAGTGTGCCGGATGTTGGATTGTTCGCTGCCGCGCTTTGTGGCCGAAACGACCTTGCGATCGACAGAGCGAGTCGCGAAGTGCCGCGGATCGGCTTGTGCCGGACCTACGAGTGGGATCGCGCCTGGCCCGAAACGATCGGATTGTTCGACGATGTCGAAAGACGGTTGCGCGCCGCAGGCGCCAAGGTGCGGGACGTCGCGTTGCCGGTGGAATTCTCGAATCTCGCCGATGCGCAGATCACGATCATGGTGCGGGAAGTCGCGCAATCGCTGTCTTATGAGCGACTCATGCACGCCGAGCTCCTCAGCCGGGAAATGATGGCGATGATCGAAGCGGGGCTCGCCGTGACGACGGCGCAGTACGACGCCGCGCGGGCGCTGGCGCGCCGATGCCGCGCGATGCTCCCGCGTGTCATGGAGGACTGCGACGTGCTCATTGCGCCGAGCACGATGGGCGAAGCGCCGGCCGGCATTCAGGCGACAGGCGATCCGCTGTTCAACCGGATCTGGACGGTGCTACGCGAGCCCTGCGTTCACGTTCCGATCGCACGCGGCCCGAAAGGATTGCCCCTCGGCGTTACGATTGCAGGTCCGATAGGGCGCGATCGGGAAACGTTGCTCGGGGCGCACTGGATTCACCGGCAGTTTTAAGCGAGCGTTCTCGCCTGACGCTGCGAGAACGCGACGTACGCACATCACTCATCGACCGCGCAAGTGAGACGACGCGAACTGATCGCGATGTTGTGCGGCGCAGCCGCCTTTCCACTTGCCGGGTACGCGCAGCCCGCAGCTAAGGTCCCTCGGGTAGGCTGGCTATCTCCGGGCTCCGCAACGTCGGATCAGGCGTTTCTCCGCTCCTTCGACGAAGGCCTTCGCGAGCTTGGCTGGATGCCGGGACGGAACATCGCCATCGAGCCGCGCTGGGCAGAAGGAAAGTTCGAGCGGCTTCCCGAACTCGCGGCCGAGCTCGTCGCGCTCAAGGTCGATCTCATCGTTGCGTCGGTTACGCAGGCGTCGTTGGCAGCGAAACGTGCGACGGCCACCATTCCCATCGTGATGGTGGGCGTGGGCGATCCGTTGGGCAGCGGCCTCGTCGACAGCCTTGCGCGTCCGAGCGGGAACGTCACGGGACCGTCGTCGATGCTGGCCGAAGCCTCGAGAAAACAACTCGCGCTGCTGAAGGACACCATTCCGCAGGTATCCGGTGTGGCTGTGCTCTGGAATCCGGCCAATCCCGTGTGGCAGGCGGCAGCATTGAGAGAGACCGAGGTCGCAGCGAACGCTATGGGCCTTCGGCTCCAACTCGTGGAAGCGCGAGGCCCCGAAGCGTTCGAGCGGGCATTCGCAGACATTACGCGAGAGCGTGCCGGCGCGCTCTTCGTTCCGGCGGACATCATCTTCGTTCGTCATGCAGAACAGATGGCAGACCTTGCCACGAAGCACCGCCTGCCGACGATGTTCGGGTTCAGGGAGCATGTGCTGGCCGGCGGCCTCATGTCGTACGCCGCGAGCTTCACCGTCATGTTCCGCCGGGCCGCGGCGTTCGTAGACAAGCTCCTCAAGGGGGCGAAGCCTTCCGATCTGCCCGTCGAGCAACCCACGAGGTTCGAGCTGGTCATCAATCTCAAGACCGCCAGGACGCTCGGCATTTCGATCCCGCAATCGGTTCTGCAGCTCGCCGATGAAGTGATCCAGTAGGAGCAGGAGGGTCTGCGCTCACCGCGCGGACTTTGCGCATTTGGAGTCGCTCGTGCAGGGCAATCAGTGCGCGGGCGCCAGCGTGGACTCAGCCTCCTTCGGCAGCACGATGTTCAGGACCATCGCCAGGAGGATTCCCATGACGATCCCGTCCGTAACGAGGATGCGCAGCGCGGGTGCAACGGCATCGAACGCGGCCGGCGGCGCAGCCTGGATGCCGAGACCGACCGCCAGCGAGCTCGCGACGATCAGCGCATCACGGCGCGACTTCAGGTTCTTGCCGATGATGTCCAGCCCTACCGATGCCACCATGCCGAACATGAACAGCAGGACGCCGCCGAGCACGGCGGACGGCATCAGCGCGATGATCGCACCGACTTTCGGAATCATCGCCATGACGATGAGGAACGCGCCTCCCGCGGCAACGACGAAACGACTGCCCACGCCGGTCAGCGAGATGACACCGATGTTCTGCGAATAGGACGTGAGCGCCATGCCGCCGAAGATCGCCGAGATTACCGAGCCCATACCGTCATTGGCAACCGCACCGCGGACCCGCCAGTCCTCGCCCGGTACGCCGGTGATGCGGCAGCAGGCGAGCGTGTGCCCGGTCGTTTCGACGGCGGTTGCAAAGAAGCAGACGATGACGGTCACCACGCCAACGATCCCCGGCCATTGCAGTCCGCCGTAAGGAAACGGGTTCGGCACCGCGACCCAGCTTGCGTCCGCGACGCTCTGGAAGTTGAGCAGACCGAGCATGGCAGCGATGACGTAGCCGATCACCATCGTCACGAAAAGCGAGAGGGTTCGAATGAAGCCCTTTCCGTACACGCTCAGGATGATGATGAGCACGATCATCAGCGTCGCCAGCCCAAGCGTGAGCGGGGTTCCGAAGCTCGGCGTGTTGAGGCCGGTCGCGACGTTGATGCCGATCTTCATCAAGCCGGTGCCAATCAGCAGGATCGTCGTCCCGGTAACGACTGCCGGGAAGAACCGTTGCATCTTGCCGATCAACGGACTCCACGCGAACTGCACGAGACCGCCGATCATCAGCGCAGTCATCGCGGCGGCGAGGCTCACGTCCTTGCTGATCGCAACGATTGGTCCGATGAAGATGTAGAACACGCCCATCACGATCGGCAGCCGTGGACCGATGAAGCCCAGTCCGAGCGCGGAGATTATCGTGGCAATGCCGCACCCGATCATCGTTCCCGTGACCATCTCGATGCGGACGTCGGGAGTGAGATTGAGCAGCCGCGCCACAATCAGCGGCCCGCCCACCATCGCGGTGAACATCACGAGCACGTGCTGGATGCCGAAGAGCGCGGTGCGCGCGGGCCCCGGGTAGTCGTCCAACTGGTACTCGAGACGCGTGAAACCGCGGTCTGCGACGGCGCTCGACGGCGTCGACGGTAGCGCGAGTGCGTCCGGACCGAGTGTTATCCGTCTGTCTACGATATCGCTCATTGCCGCCTCCCTGGTGCGTTCAATGATGCTTCGATGACTGCTTCCCGGTGTGACTCCTCGATTCAAACAATGGCAATCGCGATCGGACGCCTGCGCCGATCGGGGAGCTACGATACACGCTTGGCGCTCGAAGCGCTCGAATAGCTCCCCGTCGGCCGCAAATCGTCGCACCGTCGGTCATGTGCTCCTTCGATCAGGCCATGATCGGCGCAAGCGCGGTACCGATACGCTCCCGTTGTGCAGGCGTGATCATGGCGCTCAGGAAGTTGCTGAACCGCGGCAGCTGAACACCCGATACGATGTACTGCCACCGATAGGCGGCGAGCACCGTAGCGTTGACTCGGGCGACCTCGACGGCTGACATCGAGCGACCGCAGGCTTCAACGAAGTAGCGCGCGTCGGACGCGGATTGCGCCTGCAGGATGCCGTCCACCGCGCCGACCAGCGCAATCAGATCGTCCACCGCCGCGTCGCGCGCCTCGGGCGTGATCCTCGCGTCCTCGTGAGACCACTCCAGCTCGTCCACGATCGCGTGCTGCGATTCATCCTTCCAGTGGTAAAGAAACACATCCTTCCATAGCGGGCAAATGTCGGCGGCCTTGTCGATGCTCTCGCGATAGTGCGCGAGCACGAAGAGCTCGATGTGACAGGTCAGCGCGAGCACCGCCCATGTGGACTTCGAAAGCACGGCCTGCGCGACCGAATTCGGTTCCGGAATGAATGCGTAACCTTGCGGCATGCCTTCCGCGGACATCCGCTCGATACGGCGGAAGAGATCCTGATGCTTGATCTCTTCGTCCCCGAAGCGCACCAATGCTTCCAGGGCGTTCTGGTCGCCGAGCGAGTGCGCGCCGCTCAGTTCGAGCACTTTGGCCGCAATGAAGCGCTCGACCAGTCCGAATATGTTTGCGTACGTTCGCCCCTGGATCTGGCTCAGCAGCCGTTGCTCGGCAGAGGTGAGGAAGTCGAGGCGATCGACCTTCGACAAGCCGTCGGGCAGAAAGCGCTTGGTGAAATCGAACTGTCGGCCGCGAATCACGTCGCGATCGATCTCCCAGCGAATGCGCTTGGATACCTCGACACATTTGGCGTAGCGGGCGGAATCAACCTTCGGCTGCATGACGGATGGCATGGCAAGCATTGCAATACTCCTTGGCGTTGGATGTGAGGTGACGGCATCGCCGAAACCGTTCGCGCGATGCGCGTGCTGTGCCCAGGCGTCAACCTCGGGCGAAGACAGCGTGTCGCGATTGGCTCGTGTGTTCATGACGATCATGTCCTGGTGATCATTGATTTCGTGCCTGCGGTCGGGCACTTCCGAGTCCTATGCAAAGCACGAGCGCACTTTGCGCGGGCCAGGTATTCGCCGCGCGACACTCGGGCCGGTGATTTGTTTCGTATGTATCGGCGTCGCGCCCGGCAACGAGGTCGATCGCATCGCGCTACACTTGTCGCGAAATCGAGCACTCGGGTAGAGGCAATGGCATTGATTGGCCGCATCCTGATCGTCGAGGACGACGTCCATGTGAGGGAAATGTTGGCGGAGTACCTCCGCACGCATGGCTACGAGGTCGCCCAGGCGGACCAAGGTACGGCGATGCGCGAGGCGGTCGAGAAAGCGCTGCCCGACGTCGTCCTGCTCGACGTCAATCTTCCGGGCGAAGACGGGTTCACGCTCGCGCGTTTCCTGCGCGAGCGCTACGACGTGGGCATCATCATGGTGACCGGAGCGACGGAAGTCGCGGACCGCGTTGCCGGCCTGGAGGTCGGCGCCGACGACTACGTGTCCAAACCGTTCGACCTGCGAGAACTTCGCGCACGGGTCAAGAGCATCATCAGGCGAATGCAGGCGCGGCCCCACGTTGCATCGGACGCGCAGGTCGCCGGCACCGTGGCCGCTGCGCCCCGGGTTCGCGTCGGCGCGTGCACGCTCGATCTCGGATCACACCAGTTGTTTGCCGCCGATGGAAGCGAACTCCCGCTGACCGGAATGGAGTTTGACCTTCTCAAGGCGTTCATCGAACGACCGAACCAGGTGCTGAACCGTGACCAGCTCCTCACGCTCACGCGAAAGCGCGACTGGGAGCCGTTCGATCGCTCGATCGACATTCGCATCGCGCGCGTCCGGCGCAAGATCGAGCACGATCCGGAGCATCCGCAGGCTATCCGCACCGTGCGTGGCACGGGCTACATGTTCGTGCCAGCGAGCGGCGCTCCATAGACGTTGCTGACGATCAAGCCAGCGCTCGCGGTCGCTCCGGGTTTGTAACGGGCACGTTTCTGTTGTAACGGGCCGGTAATCGGCGCACGTTCACGCCGGCGGCCGGCTAGACTGTAAAAGCACGCGTTGCCGCGACCCATGGAGCAGCAGTCCCGATGATCGCCACGCCCCCGTTCCTCGAGTCGCGCAACTTTCTTCTTGCAAAGCGCACCGACTACGAATGGGCGCGCAGCGGATTCGCATGGCCACGAACGGATAACTTCAATTGGGCGCTGGATTACTTCGACGCGATGGCGGTCGGCAACGAAAACCAGGCGCTGTGGATCGTCGAGGAATCGGGGGAAGAGTTCCGCTTGTCGTTCACGGCGCTTGCCGCACGTTCGAACCAGGTGGCCAATTGGCTGCGCGCGCATGGCGTGCAGCGCGGCGATCACCTGCTGCTCATGCTGGGCAACGAGGTGGCGCTCTGGGAAGTCATGCTCGCCGCGATCAAGCTCGGCGCAGTCGTGATTCCGACCGCAGGTCTTCTCGCCCGCGACGACCTGCTCGATCGGATCACGCGTGGCAACGTCAAGCACGTGATCACCGGTTCGGCCAATACGGCGAAGGTCGATGCGTTGGGCGGTGACTTCACGCGCATAGCCGTCGGCGAATCAACACCCGGCTGGCTCAACCTCGGAGAATCCCGCCGCGCGCCCACCGCGTACAGGCCGGACGCTCCCACCCGGGCGTCGGATCCGCTGCTGCTCTACTTCACGTCGGGGACGACGGCCAAGCCGAAGCTCGTGCTGCACACGCACGAAAGCTATCCGGTCGGGCATCTCTCGACGATGTACTGGATTGGTCTGCAAAACGGTGACATCCATCTCAATATCTCGTCGCCCGGCTGGGCCAAGCACGCGTGGAGCTGCTTCTTCGCGCCATGGAACGCGGGTGCGTGCATCTTTATCTACAACTACGCGCGCTTCAACGCGAAGGCCATGCTAGACGTCGTGGAACGCTGCCGCGTCACCACGCTGTGTGCGCCACCGACCGTGTGGCGCATGTTGATTCAGGAGAACCTCGCGCCGTTTCGAGGACGTCTTGCACTTCGGGAACTGATCGGCGCGGGTGAACCACTCAATCCGGAAATCCTAAATTGCGTGGACGCCGCCTGGGGTCTCACCGTGCGCGATGGCTACGGCCAGACCGAAACGACGGCGCTGGTAGGTAATTCACCGGGTCAGCTGGTGAAGGCAGGTTCGATGGGCCGCCCCCTGCCCGGCTACGACGTGCTTCTGCTGGATGCCGACGGCAATGCCGCGGACGAAGGCGAGGTCTCGATCTGTATCGATCCGCGCCCGGTGGGTTTGATGCAAGGCTATTCGGGCAGCACGACGCCGCCCAATGGAGCGGAACGCGATGTGTACTACCGAACCGGAGACGTGGCGCGACGCGATAGCGAGGGCTACTTCTGGTACATCGGTCGCGCCGACGACGTGTTCAAGTCGTCGGACTACCGGATCTCGCCGTTCAAACTCGAGTCGGTGGCGATCGAACATCCGGCAGTCGCGGAGTCGGCGGTGGTGCCGAGCCCCGATCCGCTGCGCCTCGCGATACCCAAATGCTTCGTGACCCTCAAAGCGGGATACACCGCGACGCCGGAACTCGCGGCTGACATATTCGCGCATCTGCGTCAACGGCTGGCGCCTTACGAGCGCATTCGTCGACTTGAGTTTGCCGACATCCCGAAGACGATCTCGGGAAAGATACGGCGCGCGGAACTTCGCCGGCTCGAAGCGAAACGGCGGGCAGCGAACGAGAAAGGCGAGTTCGAGTTCGTCGAAGACGAGACGGCGGGCGAGGAACAATACCGGGCCATTTTCAACGTATCGGTGGATGCGATCAATCTGTGGAGCCCCGATCTCCGCATGATCGATGCGAACCCCGCGTACTTCGCAATGTACGGATATTCGCGCGACGAGGTGATCGGCAGGTCCTTGCCATCCGATCTGCCGCCTGACGAGGTCGATGCGCTGCACGCGCTGATTCGCCGGACGCTTGCGGGAGAGTCGTGCCAGATCGAGACAACAGCCATCCGCAAGAACGGGGAGCCACTGTCGATCGAGGTGCGAACGATTCCGGTGCGCTACCGCGGAGCGACTCACGCAATCACGGTGACGCGGGACATCACCGAGCGCAAGGCAGCCGAGGTGGAGCGCGGTCGCCTCGAGGAGCAACTGCGGCAAGCGCAGAAGATGGAGGCGATCGGGCATCTTGCAGGCGGAATAGCGCACGACTTCAACAACATCCTTACGGCCATCGTCGGCTACGTCCTGATGGCCGCGGAGCAGCATGAAGCCGCGAGGAATGCGACGCTCAAACGCTATCTGGAGCAGGCACGCGCGTCCGCGCGACGCGCGCAAGAGCTGATCCAGCAGCTGCTGACGTTCGCACGAGGTCAACGCGGCGAACGCCGGGTGGTGTCGCTTCCCGCGCTCGTCACCGAGGCCTATGAGTTCGTACGATCGACGATGCCGTCGACGCTCGAACTTCACACGACTGTCGATGAAGTTGCAAACGTGGTCGCCGATACCGTTCAGCTCGAGCAGGTGCTCCTCAATCTTTGCATCAACGCGCGAGACGCAATGAACGGCGTGGGAACCATCGACGTCGCCGTTCGACCGGCTCTACCGCACGCCGTCATCTGCGCAAGTTGCCGGAAACGCTTTGGCGGGAACTTCGTGGAGCTCGCCGTGGCCGACAACGGCTCCGGCATGCGGCGCGAGGTACTGGAGCGCATCTTCGAGCCCTTCTACTCGACCAAAGCGGTCGGCAAGGGCAGTGGCATGGGATTGGCGGTGGTCCACGGCATCGTGCATGAACACGGCGGACACGTGCTCGTGGACACGATTCCAGGCCAGGGCACGACCTTCCGGATATTGCTGCCGTCGACGGAAGCAGCAGGAACGGCCGCTGTTCGGACGCGGCCAAGCGCCGATGGGTCGCAGGGCCCATCATCGAAGCTGCGTGGACGCGTTCTGATCGTCGACGATGAGCCCTCCGTAGCGGAGTTCATGCGCGAGTTGCTCGACTCGTGGGGACTCGAGGCAAGCGTCGTAAGTGAAGCCCAAGCAGCATTGGCCTTGGTTCAGGCGGACGCCCAACGATATGACGTCGTGATCACCGACCAGACGATGCCAAGGATGAGCGGCCTTCAGCTTGCGGAGGAAATCCGCCGCATGTCCGCCGCGCCGCCCGTCGTGCTGTATACCGGTTATGAGGACGCGGTCGACGCCGGCAGGCTGTCAGCGGCCGGCATCAAGAGCCTCGTTCGCAAGCCGTTCGAACCGAGCGAGCTGCGGACCGTAATCAGCGGGTATCTGAAGCGATCCATCAGCTGAGAGTCTTACCGGGTCGCGATCCTTACCGTAATGCGGTGATCTCGCCATTTTGAAACCCGCCATTTCGAAGATCACCGCGAAGGGCCAAACGACCGTTCCACAGCAAGTGAGAGCTGCTTTGAAAAGTAAACCGGGCGACCTGTTGGCCTGGGACGTGGACAAACGCGGTCAGGTCATGGTGCGGCGCGTCCAGCCGATGGACGTCGAATACCTCGGGCCATTGAAAAAACTGTGAGCGAGTGAAGTACCGCAGAGGACGAAGCGGCTTCTGGCGACCTATAGTCGCTACGAAGTCGTTCGTGTTCCGTTCCCCTTCACAGATCGCGCCGCGGAGAAAAATCGACCGGCGTTGATTCTCTCAGACCATCGGGCGTTCAACGTTACCGCTCATAGCGTTTTGGCGATAATCACTTCATCGGAGCACGCGCGATGGCCGTTTGACGTACCCATCGCAGACCTCGCCGCAGCCGGCTTGCCCGTTGCCTCGTTGGTGCGGTTCAAGCTTTTCACGCTCGATCATCGGCTGGTCCGCGGCGTCCTCGGCCGCCTTTCCAGCAAGGATGCGGACCGGGTCGCAACGAGCGTACAGAAGTTGTTCATCTAAATGGGGGGCTTGGGTACTCTCAATCAGGACCAGCCGTGACAGTTCAGCTGCCTGGATATTTCGCACCGGATCGCTGCCGAACCCGATCCGCGATCTTCTCCGCGATCATGATGACGGGCGCGTTGATGTTGCCCGACGTCAGATCCGGCATCACGGACGCGTCGACGATGCGCAGCCGATCGACGCCGAAGACCCGGCCCTCGTCGTCGGTGACAGCGAGAGGATCATCGACCGAACCCATCCTGCACGTACCCGCAGGATGATGGACCGTGATAGCGGTCCTGCGGATGAAAGCATCGAGCGCATCGTCGGAAGAAGCGTCGGCGCCGGGCGAGATTTCGCGGTCGACGAATGCTGCCAGTCCCGGCTGCTCAACGATGTCGCGCACGGTGCGAATCGTCGCGCGCAACACGCGCCAGTCGTTCGGCTCGGCGAGGAAATGCTGGTCGATGCGCGGCGCGCCGAGCGGATCCAGCGACGCCAGCCGAATTTCGCCACGGCTGCGCGGATGAAGCATAACGGTTCGACAGGCAAAGCTGTCGACGAAGGGATTTCGCAGTCCGGGAAACCATGGCCACGCGGGCAACGACGCGTTGGTGAGCAGGACCTGCATGTCCGGGCACTCGAGTTGCGGGTCGCTCTTCAGAAAGGCGACGACTCCGCCGGGGATGTCGGAAGCGAAGCCGCGGCCGAATGCGTAGGCCTTGGCAAGCGACAGTGCAATGCGGTCAGCGCGCATGTTGCGAAAGAACGGGCTCTGCCCGCGCCGCGAATAAATCAGGATCACCGATACGTGGTCCTGAAGATTCTTGCCCACGCCACGCAACGGCGCTCTCACCGCTATACCGTGTTGCGCGAGATCGTCAGGATCGCCTATCCCTGAAAGCATCAGCAACTGCGGCGTATTGATGACGCCTCCGGCGAGAATCACTTCTCGTGCCGCAACGACTTGATGGGTCTTTCCAGCCTGCACGTATTCGACGCCCCGTGCCGCATCCCCCTGCAAGACGACGCGCGTCACGTGCGCCTGAACGCGCACCTGGACGTTGCCACGCTGCATCGCGGGACGCAGATAGGCGCGTGCGGCGCTCATCCGCTTCCCATCCTTGATCGTCACCTGCAGCCTACCGATTCCCTCCAGCTGGTCACCGTTGTAGTCGTTCGTCGTCGGGTGCCCCGCCTCGCTCGCCGCGGCGATGAATGCGTCGTTGAGCGGGTCGTCGTAACGGCAGAACTGAACGGAAAGCGGTCCGTCGCCGCCGCGCCATGCATTGGCGCCCTTTTCCCAGCGCTCCATGCGCTTGAAATACGGCAGCACGTGGGCGCTGTCCCAATCCGCCAACCCAGTAGCGGCCCAGCGATCGAAGTCGCGCGGATGTCCGCGCACATACGCCATCGCATTGGTCGACGACGAGCCGCCGACGACTTTCCCGCGCGCGCATTCCACCGCGCGTCCGCCTACATTGGGCTCGGGACTTGCGAAGTATTGCCAATCATGAAGACGTTGGGTGAGGATCCGGCCCCAGCCGAGCGGGATGTGGATCCACGGGTCGCGGTCCCACCCGCCGGCTTCGAGCACCAGCACCCGGACATCAGGATCTTCGCCTAACCGGTATGCGAGCGTACAACCGGCGGAGCCCGCACCGACGATGACGTAGTCGAACTCATTGGGCAGGCGCATGACGGATGCACGAACCGCTCAAATGTTTCGCGATGAACAAATGCCCCAGCCACGCTGGCAAGCCGGCCAACAGCGCGGTTCGTGTCGCGATCAGCGCTTCATCGCTCCAGCCTTCTCGAGGAACGTCGAATTGAATCCTCCAGCGGGATTGAAATCGGCGGGCAGTACGCCCTGCTCCTTCAACACCTGCGCGGTGGCGTTCCACTGCTTGTCCGAGATCGCACCGATGCCGTGCTCCTTCGTGTAGGGACCGAAGAACGTCGACTTGATGTCGGCATCGAGTTGCATCAGGAGCGTCTCTTCCTTGCCTCTGTACTCGGGATTCGCTTTCACGACGATGTCGACGGCTTCCTTCGGGTTCTCCACGACGAGCTTGAACGCCTGCAGGTAGGCCTTGACGAACCGCTGCACCAGGTCGGGCTTCTCGGCGATCAGCTTCTCGGAGGTGAAGACTCCGGACCCGTACGCGTCATAGCCGTAATCCGAGCCGTGCAGGATCGAAAGCGAGCCGGGCCCGCCGGCCTTCGCCTCGAGCTCGGGCACTTCCGCATCGATATAACCTGGAACGAGATCGACGCGTCCGAGGATCAGCATGTTCTCGTACGGCGGCGCGACGGTGCTCTGCTTGAAGTCGGCGAGATTCAGCCCGTTCTTGGCGAAGAACGCCTTCAGGAACACATAGGTCGAGCCGCTGGGGTGCACGCCGACGTTCATGCCCTTCATGTCGGCCGGCTTGGACATCGGGTGCTTCGCCTTGATCGAGATCATCGCGAGTGGGCTTTCCTGATTCACGGCGACCAGCGCCACGACAGGCAGCTTCTGTGACCGTCCCACTTGCAATGTCGGGAGATCGGCGAACCCGAACTCGGCATTGCCGTTCGCCACGAGCTTCAACGCGTCCGTCGATCCGGTGCCCTTGCGGATCGCGGTCACGTTGATCCCGTTCTGCGCAAAGTACCCCTTGTCGCGCGCGACGAAGAACATCGCGTGGTTGCCGCGAACCAGCCAGTCGAGCTGGACGGACACGTCGTCGGCGGCATGCGCAGCGCTCATGTCGAAAAAAAACATGCCGGCAGCAGTCACTGCAAGCATCGACCTCATCCAATTCCTGGCAGCCATGTTCTTTCCTCCGGTTGACGACCATCTCTGTTGATATTCGGCCGCAGCGATGACGCTCAATTAGCCGCGGGCATCCAGTTGACATAGCGCCGCTCGATCCACTCGATGACGTAATAGAACAACATGCCGAGGACCGAGACTTCGACCAGCGCTGCGAACACGAGCGACGTCTGCATCTGGGTCGAGGCGAACTGGATCATGTAGCCCAGTCCGGCCTGCGCACCCGCGAACTCGCCGACGATGGCGCCGATCACGGCCAACGTTACCGCGACCTTCAGGCCGGCCATCAGGTACGGCAGCGAATTCGGAATCTGGATCCGTCGCAGGATTTCGTTCCTGCTCGCGCCGACCGACCGCATGAGCGCGATCAGGTTTGAATCGACCGTCTGCAACCCGACGAGCATGTTGATGGCGACGGGGAAGAACGCAATGACGACGATGAGCACGACCTTCGGGGCCAGATCGAATCCGAACCACAGGATGAACAGCGGCGCCAGGGCGACCTTCGGCACGTTCTGAAACAGCACGACGAGCGGATACAGCGCTCGACCGAACGCGGTGAAACGTGCGATGACGAGTGCGACGGTGGCGCCGACCAGCGCAGAAATCAAAAACCCCAGAACCACTTCGGTTGCGGTGACATACGCGGCAAAACCAAGCTCGCGCTGGCGCGAGACGAGGACCTCGAGAATCGACGTCGGCGCCGGCAGCACGAACTCGGGCAGCTTGAAGATTCGCGACACGGCCTCCCAAAGGGCGATGATGCCCATGAACAACGCGAAGGCGGGCAGCAATGCTGCGAGCGCAGCGCGCCTTTCTCCGGCGGGCCGTGCGTCGGTCTCGACGGCATTGCGAAGAGGCACCCGATTGTCGTCGACCGTAACCGTCATGCGGCCATCGCCTGCCTATGTCCTTCCTTGAGCAGTCGGCGCAACCGCCCGGTCGCTTGCGCAAACTCCGCCGCCGAATAGCTTTGCTCGTTACGCGGATACGGCAGTCCGATCGGCGTCACTTCGATGATGCGCGCGGGATTCTTTGCCATGACGATCACTTCACCGGACAGGAAGGCTGCTTCATCGATCGAGTGCGTGACGAGGACGATCGTCTTTTTCGTCCGTTCCCAGATTTCCAGCAGGAAATCGCCCATCTCCTCGCGGGTGATCGCGTCGAGCGCCCCGAACGGCTCATCCATCATGAGCACTTCGGGATCCAGCGCCAGCGCTCGCGCGATCGAGACGCGCTGACGCATCCCGCCCGACAACTGTGCCGGTCGTTTGTCCGCCGCATGCTCGAGCCCCACGAGGCGCAGCATGTCCAGCGCACGCTCGCGAATCTCTTCGCGCGTGCGGCCGGCGTGCGCGACTTCCATCAACAGCGCTGCGTTGTCGAGCGCGTCCTTCCACGGCAGCAGTGTCGCTTCCTGAAAGACGACGCCGATGCGGCGCTGACGGACAGCTTCGATCGGCGCAACACCGCCGACCGAGACGTCACCGGCCGTGGGGACGAGCAATCCCGCGAGTACGTTCAGAAGCGTGCTCTTGCCGCATCCCGACGGGCCGATAAGCGATACGAAGCCGCCTTTGGGCACGGCGAGGTTGACGTCCTGCAGCACGCGATTCACGCGTCCGGCAACCGTGAAATCGACGCAGACGCCGCGCGCGACGATGTGCGCGAGCGCAGGCGGCGCCGTGCTTGCCGATGGGCTCATCACATGCGCAGCTCGAACGATGGTTGCGCAAGCAGCCTCCGCATCACGGCCACTACGACCTTCGTCGTTCGTCTCGCATCCATCCGCACCTCGTGCAAACGCGCTCCACGTGGGTTATGCGGAAGCTCCTCAACCCGTAGTGGTCGCCTTCTGGAATGCCGGACGCTTCTGCAGCGCGGCGATCCATTGTTGCGTCTTCGGAAAGGCGGGCAGCCCCAGCGGAAAGGCGACGCAGCGCTTGACGATCGGCCCGAGGGCGATGTCGGCGAGCGAAAACCGCGACCCTGCCACCCATTCACCTCGCGCGAGCTGGCCCTCGAGCACGGTGAGCTCGTTGGCGAGATTGGTTCCGGTGTCCGGCGCGCGTTCCGCCTGCGGCTTCTTCGCGTCCCGAAATCCGCCGAGGTACGCGGGGTTCAGCTCTGCCAGCGTCCAGTCCATCCAGCATTCGATCTTCGACCTCTGCACGGAATCGGCCGGGTAGAGTGGGCTCGTCGCCTTGTTCGCGACATAGCGCAGGATCGTGTTCGACTGCCACACCGTTGTGTCGCCATCGACCAGCGTCGGAACCTTTTTCGTCGGGTTCAGCGCCGCGTATTCGGCAGTGTTCGTGTTCTCGAACTGGCGGCCGTAATCCTTACGCTCGTAAGGCAACCCCAGTTCCTCGAGCAGGAAAATCACTTTCTGTACGTTGCCGGACGTTGCCCGGCCGAGTAGCTGAATCATGTCGGTTTCCTAAGGAATGCCGCGTTGCGGGTCAACGGGGCTTGTAGGCAATGCAATCGATTTCGATCTTCGTGCTGATCACCGCGCGCGCTTCAACCGTGGTGCGCGCAATTCGTCCCTCCGGAAAATATTCCTTGAAGACCCCGTTGTAGCGCCCGAAATCGCGCGCGTCCTCGAGGAATGTCGTGACCTTGACCACGTCCGACAGCTGGCAGCCGGCGTCTGCGAGGACGCGCTTCACCGTCTCGAGCGTCGCGCGCGTCTCCTGCTCGATCGTGCCGGCCACCATGTTGCCGTTCTCATCCTTGCCGACCTGGCCCGATACGTAGACATAGTCACCGGCGCGGACGGCCGGATGAAAAGGCAGGTTCGGATTCTTTTTGCCGTAGACTTCGATCGACGAATTACTCACTGGCCTCCCCTCCGCGTTGCGCACTTCGTCATTGATTCGCGCTGCGTCGTTAATGCGCGCTTGGTCGTTGATTCGCGCTCCGGGTCTCCTTCGCGCGTACGTCGCAGCGCTGTCTTGGCTGTTTCACGACACGCTGCTTTCGATGATGTCGAGACCGCGCTGACGGTCGATCAGGTACATGAGCCCGGAGGGATCCACCGTAACGTCGTTGGACGAGACCATGTCGTAGCCCTTCGGCGGATCGGGCTCGTAGAAGCCGACTTCGCGCGGCGCAAACGGGTCGCTCACGTCGACGAGCCGCAAGCCGCGCGCGAACCACGCGAAAGGAACGATCGTGCCGGGAAAGCGTTCGGCCGGCTGGTGGCAACCCATCATCGGCGGCTGGGGTGAGCCATCGGTGTCGAGTCCCGGCACCTGGAACGTCGCGATGGGCATCGGTTGCTTCTCGAACGTGACGTCATAGATCCATGCAAAAGCCGGCGCCGACGGTCGCAACTTCGCGACGTCCTCATCGGCCACGAGCATGATGTCGCGGCCCTTCAACTTCTGGGGCAAGCGTAGCGCCGTATGCGTTGGATGCGGATCGGCCGGACCGGGATTGATGCCGGAGACGAGCGTCGGCTTGTGCATGTCCGTAATATCGAGGATGTAAAAGCCATGGTGCCAGTAGGAAACGTACAACCGGTCGCCGTGACGCAACGGATGATGACAACGCGGCTTGACGTAATCGTTCCACGGATATTCCTCGCCTCCCCCGACATGCTGTCCGGGGATCCACCACCGGCCAACTTCCTCGGGCGCATTCGGTTTGGCGAGATCGAGGATCATCATGATGTTGCCGACGAACCCCTCCGCCGTAGGTGAGATGTAGGCATAGCGACCGTCGAAGTCGAACCGGTGCACGCCGCCCGCCTCTCCGGTGACACGCCACTTGTTCACGAGCTTCGGCTTCGAAGGGGTGGAGACGTCGAAGATTCCAAGGCCGCCGCCAAATTCCGGCGCGCCTTCCCGAAATTTTTCGTAGTTGATCACCATCAGCCCGTTCGCGACGCGGACCTTGTGCGAATGCCAACCCATCGGAACTTCGAGGCTCGCGAGAAGTTTGGGGTGCTTGGGATCGGCGACATCGTAGATCGACGTGCCGTCAGGCGGCCGCATGTGCGACACGTAGAGGATGTTGTTGTCCCAGGCGACCTGCCCACCGCCGGGACAGTCAATGTGGCCCACAAGCCGGGCGTTCGACGCGCGCACCATTCCGGTCCGCTGCCTACCGCAGATCGACGACGTCGCCCGCCGCGTTTCGGCCGTACCGCGTGAGCAGGCCGAATGCCGCTAGTGCCGGTTCGTCGCTCGCCACGAAGAGGATCAGCGGATCGGCGCCGTCGTTGATGTACTCGACCCAGCGGCCGCCTGGGATCGCAACGGTGTCGAAAGGTTCGAGCTCGAAGCGCTGGCCATCGATTAGCGCATGACCCCGACCTTCGAACGGCGCGACGAGGAGGCTCGCCGATTGCGTGATCGGCAACGTCGCCTCTCCCTTGCGCACCATCTGCATGAAGAACGTCATCGTCTTGTAGACGGCGCCGCCGGTCAGCGGATCGATGTACTCGATCAGCAGGCCTTCGTGCGGGTTGTCGGCGTAGTCGCGATGCTTTTCGAGCAGCTCGCGCATCGCCTCGTACCGATAGACGAACATCGGCGACGAGCCGCCGACGCCGCGAAAATGGTTGACGAAGCGCGGCTTCAGGCCCCCGGCGCCATAGACTCGCGCGGAATAGTCAGTGGGGAAGCGCGCCGTCTGCTTCCTCTTCGCGACGCCGCTTTCCTTGTAGTCGTGATCGAACGCAAGCGCATTCAGATTCTCGACCAGTGGGTAATCGAGCACGGAAAGGTTGATGGCGGGCTCGTCGCCCGTGTTGCCATGGTTGTGCCAGGTGTCGCGCGGCGTCAGCACCATGTCGCCAGGGCCGAACGTGATGTCCTCGCCCTCGACGCCGGTGAAGTTTTTCGCGCCGGTCAATCCGAAACGAATGGCGCTGGCGGTGTGCCGGTGTGGCGGCATCACCTCGTTCGGATCGTTCAGCCGGTAAGCGGTGTACAGCGTGCTCACGGTTGCGCGGCGAGGCGCCAGACCGGGATTGACCAGCACGAGCGAGCGCCGGTCCGTGTCCTCGGCCGTAATCAGATCTGCTGAACGGTACAACAACGATTCGATATCGTTCTTGTAGCTCCAGCGGAAGGGCACGGGCTTGGGGCCGTTCATCAGCTGACGAATCTCGTCGTGCTCGACGTCCGAGCTCTTGGCCCAGAACGGAAACATGTTG
>JBKPOL010000101.1:0-6313 GCA_046733075.1 Pseudomonadota bacterium
AGATTGACGGCGCCGAGTTCCGCAATGGCATTTGTCAACCGCTCGATTTCGCCGGGAAGCGTGCGCGCGCTACCCCACGCCTTCAGCGCTTCGGGCAGCGTGGCCGGATCCGCCTTCGCTTCCGCAAGCTGTTCCACGAACTGCTGTTCGGCAAGCGCGGCAGCTTGCTCCTTGAGCTGCATTTCCTGGATCTTGGCGCGCGCCGGCTCCAGCTTCTGTTCGGCCGAAAGGCGGGCTTCGTCGCTCGCGCGGAGCTCCGCGGTCAACGCTTCCTGGCGATTTCGCGCATCCGCCAGCGCCTGCTCGGCCGCGCCGCGTTCGGTCAACTGGCGCTGCAACGCTTCCTCGACGGGCGTCCAGTCGATCGAAGCGCGCTCGCTCGTCAACTGATCGAGCAGCGATTCCTGTTGCGCCACCTGCGCCCAGAGCGCCTCGCGCCGACGCGCAAGCTCCGCTAACCGGTCGCGGCAACTGCGTTCGGCGAAGCTCGCCTCCTGCGCCGCTCGCTCGACGTTCCGCAATTGCTCGCGGCTGCGGGCGAGCGCAATTTCCCCCTCGTTGCGGACGTGACGCAACGCGTCGCGGCGCGCCATCTCGTCGTGCAATCGTGACTGCAGGTTCGCGATTTCCGCCGCGATTGCATCGTGCTCGACGGTGCCCTGCGCGTGCTGGCGCGCGAGATCGTCGCTTTCCTGTAGGATCTGCGCGCGCCGCCGTTCCGCCGCCTCGGCCGCCTGGCGCAACTGCACGAGCTCGAGCTCGAGGTCGTGACAGCGCCGCTGCTGCGAAGCGAGCGCAGCGCTTTCGTCATGCCAGGTGGTCTGACGTTCCTTGAGCTCCCGCTCGACGTCGTCAAGCGTGGCACGCGCGCCATCCGCGTGCGTGCGCGCCGCCTCGATCAGCGTTGCAAGCTCCGCCAGCTCGCGCTGCCGCGCCAGCACGCCGTGCAATTCACTGTCCGGCGCGAAGAACAGCAGGCTTTGCGCACTGACGCGGTGGCCTTGCGGCGTGACGAACGTCTCCCCCACGGACAGGCTGGCCCGGTCGGCGAGCGCCGTCGCAAGGTCGGGCTTGCAGCGCACTCCATGCAGTCCGTCGGCCAGTACCCGGGCGACCGCAGGCGCCGATGTACGCACCTTGGCGATCAGCGCATCGTGCGCGCCCTCACCAGTGCTCGCTTCCGGCGACTCGGAATAGGCTGCGATCCTTCCCGGGGGACGCGCATCTTCGCCGATCCACGCGAGGGCGCCATCGAGCGCCGAGACGTTGAGCGCGTTCAGCTGCTCGCGCAACACCGCTTCGAGCGCATCCTCCCAGCCGGGCACGATGTCGATGACCTGCCATAGCCGCTTCGCATGAGTGAGCCCGCGCGCCGACAACCAGCCGTCGACGTCCTTGCCATGACCGATTCTCGCCTGCAGCGCGGAGAGCGCATCGGCGCGCGCCGCTAAATCGGCGAGCCGTCTGCTCGCCGCTTGCCAGCCTTCGGTCAAAGCGCGCTGGCGCTCCTGCAGTGACTGCACGCTTGCCTGCAGCTCGGACTGCAACTGCTGCTTCTCCACGAGCTCGGCGCCTTCCTGCTCGAGCTGGTCCTGCACGGTGCGGATCACCTCCGTCGCCGGCGCTGCGAGGCCTGCAAGCTCGGCCGCCAGGCGTTCGCGGCGCTCGCCGATGCCGGCAAGCGCCTGCGCGGAACTGTCGCGCCGCGTTTCCGCCACACGCACGCCCTGCTCGGTCAATGCGATCTGCTGCTGGATTTCCGAAAACTGCCGCAACGCTTCGGCAACGGCCGATTCCTGCGCAGGCATGCCCGCTTGCGCGCGTGCCTCCTCCTCCGCCGTGCGTTCGCGCGCCGCGAGCGCCGCTTCGAGCGCCTGTTCGGCGTTCGCCTGCTCGCCCTGCAACGATGTCTGCTGAGCGGCAAGGGCGCCGATCGCTTCAGTCAGTTGAGCGACTTGCTCGGTCAGGCGTGTCTCATTCTCGCGCGCGAATGCGAGCTGCTGCTCGAGCCGGGTCACTTCGGCATTGGCCGCATAGAAGGCGCCCTGCTTGTCGTGCAGCGCGTCGCCCGCGGCGAAATGCTGGTCGCGCAAGGTCACGAGCCGCGTCTCCGCCTGTCGGACATCGGCCTGAAGCCCTTCGAGCGCGACGGTCAGCGTGCCGATTTCGTTGGTGCACCGCTCGCGTGAGCGCACGGCCTCCTGGGCCTTCGCATGCCACAGCAGATGCTGCGCGTGCCGATGCCGGTCCTCGAGCTCGCGGTATTGCCCGGCGACCTTCGCCTGCTCCTCGAGGCGCGTGAGCTGGTTGCCGAGCTCCAGGCGGATGTCGTCGACGCGGGAGAGGTTCTCGCGCGTATCGGACAGCCGCCCTTCGGTCTCGCGGCGCCGTTCCTTGTATTTCGATACGCCGGCCGCCTCCTCGAGGAAGACGCGGAGCTCCTCGGGTCGCGCCTCGATCACCCGCGAGATCATTCCCTGCTCGATGATCGCGTAGGCGCGGGGACCGAGCCCCGTACCGAGGAACACGTCCTGTATGTCGCGGCGGCGTACCGGGATGTTGTTGATGTAGTACGTGGAATCGCCGTCGCGCGTCAGCATGCGCTTGATCGACAGCTCCGAATACTGGCCCCATTGGCCGCCGATGCGGCCCTGGCTGTTGTCGAAGAAGAGTTCGACGGACGCGCGGCCGATTGCCTTGCGCTCGCCTGCCCCGTTGAAGATGACGTCCTGCATCGATTCGCCGCGAAGCGCGGATGCCTTCGATTCGCCAAGCACCCAGCGCACGGCATCCATCACGTTCGACTTGCCGCAGCCGTTGGGACCGACGATGCCGACGAGTTGCCCGGGGGTTGCAATCGCCGTCGGATCGACGAACGACTTGAAGCCGGAAAGCTTGATCTGGGTAAGGCGCAAGGGGATCTTCGACGAGGCTGCGAGCGAGGCGCTAACGCCTGCTTCGTCAACCAATGCAGGCGCGGAAAAAGTTGGCGGATTATAGCGGAGGACAAGCCTCCGCTGCGACATCAACCGGTGGCTCTGCTACATCCTGCGATCGGCTCGACGTGATCGATCACCGGCGTCCATTCGGAACCGGTGCGGGTGTCGAACTCCGCGTTGATGTAATAACGCTGGCATGGCTCGATCTGCAGCGTGAAACCCTTTGCCGAGCCGCTGAAACGATCATGCGGCGGCGCCTGCACCTCGACGCGATAGGTGCCGGGCGCAAGCTTGTACGGCTTGGTGAATCCTACCGAGTCGTCGCCGACGTGAAGCAGGATGGTCGGGCGGCGATTCGGATCGGCCACGGTGTAGCGGTCGCCTGAAACCTCGCTCCAAGTCGGTCCCCAGGTCTGACAAGCCGTGGCGAGCAGCCCGACAGCTGCGAGCGAAATGGACTTGATGCCCATGAAAGCTCCTTTCGATAGGTGGACGGTCCCTGCGTTCTCGCGAAGTCACGTCAAGTCGAACCTCTGCATCGGATGGTCGAGCATGAACAAATGTCCGCCCTTTACGCCGCCAGTGCCCGCAGCGCCTGCAGCACCGCGACGCGCGCCTGCGCATACGCCATCGCCTGCCACGCTTCGCTGTCGTCGTGGAACGCGTCTCGCATCATCTGCTTGATCGCGCTGCGCAGAGGCACCCCGGCGTCGGGATGATTGGCAAGCCATTGCTCGCCTCGCAGCGCCTGCAGCACATCGGCGAGCGGGCGCGTACCGTATTCGAGGGTGATGCCCGTGTATTCGACATGGGGACACTCGTCCTCGGCCGCGCGATAACACACGCCGCTCAACGCCGCAGAAGTCGCCGTTCCGTCGTAAATCGTGGTCACGTCGCTGCCGTACCAGGCCCGCGTGCGCGCAAGCATGCTCGGGTCGTCGGGCCCGAGATGGATTTTCTCACCATGGGCCCACGCGCCGAGCCCCGTGTGGATATCGATCCAGGCAAGCCGGCCACGTGCGCTGCCGTAGCGCTTCAGGAGATCGCGCAGCACCAGATTGCTCCACGCGGGAGCGCGTCCGGCGTAGAAGAGTCCGTCCGGGAAGTCCGATTGGCCTCGGCTCAGCGCGGCCTGTAGCGCTCGAACCCCGAAGCGGCCGACATACGCTCCAAGCTTCGCCGAATTCTCGGAAGTTGGCGGCCACGTGTCGGGGACGACTGTCGAATGAATCTCCGCGTATTCAGCGTTGCGTGCCAGCCGTTCGCCGAAGTTCCAGAAGTTGCGATTGAGGTCGACGTTCTCCTCGTTCGTGCGACGCAGATGCGAAAAGCCGTAGGGATTGATGGCATGGCAAAGTAGGATGGCCGTGTCGCCTCGTTGCACTTCAGCGTTGATGAATTCATCGCGGAGCAACGCGACCTGGCAGCCCGAGCCGCAAAAGCCTTCGACGCCGTGCATTGCGGACGTCAGGAGCAGCAGATGCGCGGCGTTCGGGTTTCCGAGCAATACGGCGTCGATCGACAGCTCTTCCCCCCGCACCCCGCGCGCCGACGGATGCACGTGTCGCTCGATGTGCAGCATGCGGGCGGCCGCCGCTTCCAGGAAGTTGTTCCGCGCTTCGCCGTAATCCCTGGCAAAGGCGGCGCGGAGATCGAGCATCGCCGTCGGCGCCGTGTACTGCCTCGCCTACGCTGCGACGGGCATTGCGTTTTCAGCGAGCGCCGCGAGGAAGCCGCCGCCAAGCGGGATCACGCTGTCGTTGAAATCGTAGCGGCTGCTGTGCAGGAAGCAGCCGCGTTCCGCCCCGCCCTGTCCGAGACGCGCGAATGCGCCGGGCTTCGCCTGAAGCATGAACGAGAAGTCCTCGGCTCCCATCGACGGCTCGAGGTTGCGCAGGACGTTCTCGGCACCGATCAGCGATTCCGCCACGCGGGCAACGAACGCGGCGTCCGCATCGTGGTTGATGGTTGGCGGATACACCCGCTCGTACTTGAGTTCAGCGTGCGCGCCGAAGGCCGTGGCAATCGATGTGACGAGCTCGTGCAGGCGCTGCTCGATCATGTCCTGGGTCTTCGTGCGAAACGTCCGCACCGTGCCGACGAGACGTGCATGCGCAGGAATCACGCTCATGGCACCCGGGTTGCCGGCTTGCATCGCGCAAAGGCTGATCACGGCCGTGTCGAGCGGACTCACGTTGCGGCTCACGATCGATTGCACCGCCGTGATGATGTGACCTGCGACGAGCACCGGATCGACGGCAATGTGCGGATGCGCGCCATGACCGCCGCGGCCGTCAATGACGATCTCGATCCGATCTGCGGCCGCCATCGCCGGGCCTGGCGTGATACCGATGCGCCCGGCTGGCAGCGCCGGCCAGTTATGCAGCGCGTAGACACGCTCAGCCGGAAAGCGATCGAACAGTCCGTCGTCGATCATGGCCTTGGCGCCCGCATGGCCTTCCTCGCCAGGCTGGAAGATCAGGTACGCGACGCCGTCGAAATTCCGCGTCTCGTGCAGATACCGCGCGGCCGCGAGGAGCATCGTCGTGTGGCCATCGTGACCGCAGCCGTGCATGCGCCCGTCGTAGCGCGAGCGATACGCGAGATCGTTCTCTTCCTGCATCGGCAGCGCATCCATGTCGGCGCGCAAGCCGATGCGACGACCCTGCGAGTCGTGCCTGCCGGGGATGACCGCGACAATTCCAGTGCGACCGACACCGGCATGATGCTCGATCGACCACGCGGTCAGCTGGTCGCACACGAGCCGCGCGGTGCGGTGCTCTTCGAAGCCCAGCTCGGGATGCGCGTGGAGATCGCGCCGGATGGCGGTGAACTCATCCGACCAGCGACGGATGTGCTCGACCGGAGAGGCCGTCGTCATGATGGGTGCAGATGATGATGCCGATTCGCCTGTGGCGCGTCAATGCGGCGCGTACAAACGGCGCGAAGAGGATCTTCGGCGAACGAAATCGATCGTCGTCGCCTCATTCGTCTGCGCGATGGCACGCGACCGTAACCCCGCCGATCGTCCTCGCGACTGGCGACTCGGCGGCACACCGGGCGATCGCCCGCACACAACGCGTCCGAAACGCGCATCCGGCGACGCGATCGAGCGGCGACGGCGGCTCGGCAGCCGGCACGTCGCGGCGCACCTGGCGCGCGCGGCCAAGGCTCGGCGTGCTTGCGAGCAACGCTTGGGTGTAGGGATGCAACGGTCGCGTGAAGATCGCGTCCTTGGCGCCCTGCTCCACCGCCTTGCCGAGATACATGACAAGCACCGTGTCGGCGATGTGTCGGACGACCTGCAGGTTGTGCGCGATGAAGAGGTACGCGATCGCGAACTCCTGCTGGAGGTCGAGCAGCAGGTTCAGCAC
>JBKPOL010000102.1:0-4933 GCA_046733075.1 Pseudomonadota bacterium
TCTCCGGATCGAGCGCCGAGGTCGGCTCGTCGAACAGCATGACGTCCGGTTCCATGGCCAATGCGCGAGCGATGGCGACGCGCTGCTGTTGTCCGCCCGAAAGCGCCGACGGAAAGCTGGTGGCCTTGTCTGCAAGCCCAACCTTGTCGAGCATCGCCAACGCGCGGCGGCGCGCTTCGGCAGTCCCCGAGCGTTGAACTGTCCGCGGACCTTCGGCGACATTCTGTTCGGCCGTCAGATGCGGAAAAAGCTCGAAGTTCTGGAACACCATGCCCATCCGCTGGCGCATCGCCCGCAAGCCGCGCTCGTCGCGCGCGAGTCGCGATCCTTCGAACTCGATGTCGCCACCGTCGATCATCTCGAGCCCGTTCGTGCAGCGCAGTAGCGTCGACTTGCCGGATCCCGAGGGTCCGATCAGGCAGACGACCTCGCCTGCGTAAACGTCGAGCGACACGCCCGACAGCGCGGCGAAATCGCCATAGCGCTTGACGACCTCGATGTAGCGGATGATCGTCGAGCCAGCCGCCTTGGCTCGCATCCCGGACACGCGGCTCGCATTGCTCATTCGGTCACCGCATACCGCCGCTGGATCCAGTCGACGAGTTTCGCCTGCGGGTACCCGAGCAGCCAGTAGATCGCGGCCATCGCCGTCAGCATCTCGAGCACGCGAAAGGTCTGCGCGCGGATCTGCAACGAGACGTAGGCAAGTTCCGTCACCGCGATGACTGAGACGAGCGACGTGTCCTTGAACAGCGACACCCACGTGCTGGCGAGCACCGGCGTGATGCGACGCAGCGCCTGCGGTGCTACGACACGACGGAGCGCCTGCGCGCGGCTCATGCCGAGGGCCATCGCCGCTTCCACCTGGCCGCGACGGATCGAGTTAATGCCGGCGCGAAACGTCTCCGAGTTGTAGGCGGTGACATTCAGCGACAGGGCCGCCAGTCCCGTCGCGAGCGCCGGCAAGCCAAGGCCGGTAAGAATCGGCAGCACGTAATACGCCCAGTAGACGACGAGGATCAGCGGCAGGTTGCGAAACAGCTCGACGTATGCCGTTGCGACGGCGCGCATCGGGGCAGGGCCATATAGGCGCAACGCTGCCACCAGCAGGCCGCATGGCACGGCGATCGCCATGGTTGCGAACGTGAGCAGAAATGTCGTCGCGGTACCGGCCGCAAGCGCATCGCGATGCTGCCAGACTACCGACCAATCGAACGTCATGCTTGCGCGTTCACATGGGCGGCGTTCACGTTCATGATCGACCCAGGTGCGCGACGCGGCGGTAGAACCGATCGACACCACGCGTGACCGGATACAGCAGGAGAAAATAGATGCCCATGGCGACCGTATAGACCTCGATCGGCTGAAAGCTCTGTCCCGCAACCGTCTCCGATTGCCGCATCAACTCGGGAACGGCAATTACCGACGCGATGGCCGTGTCCTTGATGGTCACGGACGCCAGCGAGCCGAACGCTGGGAGCATCCGCACGATCGCCTGCGGCAGGATGATGCGCCGCAGGATTTGCGGCTGTGACATGCCGAGGGCCAGCGCGGCTCGCGTCTGACCCGGGCGAACCGATTCGATACCCGCGCGCACGATTTCCGCGGCGTACGCCGCCAGGTGAACAGTCAGTCCGATCAGGCCGGCGGTGAACGGCGACATCGTGACGCCGGCGACGATCGGCAGCGCGAAAAACGTCCACACCAGCACGACCAGGACGGGGATGGCCCGCATGGAGTCGATGTAGAAGACGATCGCCGGCCGTAACCACCGCGGACCGCGGATGCGCGCCAGCGCGAGCACGAACCCGGCGACGAGGCTTGCGCCTCCGGAGGCAACGGACAACGCGAGCGTGATGAGCACTCCGTACGCCAGGAACCAAGCGTTGTCGGTGATGACCCTGAAATCGAAGTCCACGCGCTCCCCGGAAGTCGGCGTTGTCGTTGCGCGAATGAATCTCGAGTTGTCGTCACTTCATCGTGTCGATGACGCGTGACTCGTCCTTCTTGAGTTGTGGCTCGATCTCCTTTTCGACGGCCCGCGCCCATTGAAGGAATGCGTCCTGGTTCTTGTCGATTGCCATGCCGACGGGCGCGGCCTTCTCGGTGCTGTTCTGGCAGTTGTTGTCCTTCGGCAACACTGCCAACTGCTTCAGCTTGCGGCCCATCGCGACCCATGGGACGCGGTTGATGGGAACGGCGTCGGCACGCTTCGCCATCACTTCCTCCACGGGCGAAACGCCCGAACCCGCCACACCGCGAAGCTGTGCCTTCGGAAAGCGCTCCTTGACCCAGCCCTCTTCACCGCCGCCGGTGTAGTACGAGATGGTGATGTCGGGTCGGTTCAGATCGTCCACTGACTTGGCGTTTGAGAACTTGGGATTTGACGCAAGGCCGTACATGCACACGCTCGTGCTCGAATAGATGACGAAGTCGACGACCTTCAGGCGCTCCGGCGTCTCGGCGAGAGGCGTCACCGAGATATCTACCTGGTTCGATGCCAATACTGGAACCTTCGTCTCGTGGCTCACCGGTACCGCCTGCAGCTTGACTCCGAGCCGCTTGGCGTATTCGTTGGCAAGCAGCCACGCGGGACCGCTCCATGCATCGCCGGAGCCGCTGGTGTTCTCGACGAGCCACGGCGCGTTCGCGAGCACGCCGACGCGCAGCACGCCGGCCTTCTTGATTGCATCAATGCGCGGGCTGGCGCCGGGGGCGGGCACCGGCACCGCCCCGAAAGCGACTGCGCTGCAAGACGCGGCCAACAGCGCGGGCATCAAGCGTTCCATCAGTTTCGGCATCATTCATCCTCCTTGAGTTGGTTGTCGCTCCAAGCGGCACGAAGCCAGGGCACGTCATCATTTAGAAGCCTGCGGCTCCTGTCAAACCGGCAGGGCAGAGGAGGGCAAGGATGCGCGCATTTTCGCGGCCACCTGGCTCGCAGTCGGTGCTTGCGTTTGGCGTTACATTAGCAGCCGAGGCATGTTGTCCGTTCGGACGCGTTCACCTGCACTGACGACGAACACGCCGATAAGAATGAGCTACGCCACACGAAATCGAGGCAGCGTCGATGATTGAACGAACTCTCCTGGCTTTCACTCTGTGCGCAATTTCGATTACGACGCGCTCGACCGCACTTACCTACGTCACCGCGGGTGAGCTGCGCGACGACTGTGCGCTGATTCCCAGGATGCTGCGGGGAGAGCATGCGGCGCTTTCCGCCGCGGGCGAATGCATCGCGTTCATCGATGGCGCGCGCGGGGTTGCGCAGGTGGTTGAGAGCGAGCGGGGATACCCGACATTGTGCATTCCCGAGGGCGCAACGAGCGTTGACCTCGCAACCGTTTTTGTTCAAGCGGTCGATCGGCTGCCCGAACGGCGAAGTGAGTCTGCCGCCAGAGCCTTGTATCTGGTGCTGGCCGCGAAGTTTCCATGCAGAGCGGAGCGGGTGCCATGAATCCGCTTTTCGTCGATACGTCGGTTCTCCGTGTCGCCTACGAAATCGCGGGACCGAAAGATGGCTTTCCGGCGATCCTCGCGCATGGATGGCCCGATGACGTCCGCACGTGGGATCGAGTGCTACCTACGCTGCACGACTCCGGCTACCGCACTTACGTTCCGTGGCTGCGCGGTTATGGTCCCACACGCTTCCTGAATCCGAACACGTCTCGGAGCGGCCAGCTGGTTGCGCTCGGACAGGACCTCGTCGAGTTCACTGCGGCGCTCGATATTGGAAGGCATGCGCTGGTCGGACACGATTGGGGCTCGCGCGCGGCTTATATCGCGTCGTCGCTTAACGAGCGGCAAGTGGCGGCGTGCGTCGCGATATCGACCGGCTACGGCACGAATCATCCGGGGCAGGTGCTGAGCTATCGCCAGATGCAAAACTACTGGTATCACTGGCTGATGGCGATTCCGCGCGGCGACCGTCTGATCCGGGAGGATGGCCGCGCGTTCGCACGACACATCTGGAACGAGTGGTTCGTCGCGTACAAGCCGGACGACGCCGAGTTCGAGTTGACCGCAGTGTCATTCGACAATCCGGACTGGGCCGACATCACGCTGCATTCATACCGATCGCGTTGGGGGCACGCGGAAGGCGATCCGTCGTACGCCGCACTCGAAGCGCGCTTCGATCGCGTACCGCAACAGCGCGTGCCGACGCTGACGCTCCACGGCGCGCTCGATCCTGTCAATGCGCCGCAGATGAGCGAAGGCAAGGAAAAGTACTTCAGCGGTCCTTACGAGCGGAGGCTTGTCGCGGCCGCAGGTCACTTCCCTCAGCGCGAGCGCCCGAGCGAAGTCGGCGCCCAGATCGTCGAGTGGCTCAACCGTTTTCGTTAACCGGCTTGCCGCTCCGGTGCGTGCGCCGATGCCAGTGCCACCCGGCATCATGTCGCCCACCTCGAGATACACGACGTCCTCGCTCATTTCGTTGATAAGACAATGCGCGTTGCCGCTACCCGCTTTGAAACCGGCGCACATCCCTGGGCTCAACCTGGTGCGGCCTTCGTCGGTGTGCAGCGTGGGTGGCCCTCGAGAATGTAGACGAATTCGTCCTGTTTCGTATGCGGATGACGCGGCGCGGACGGCCTCCAAGGATAACCCGCGTGAGATTGACGCCGAAACTTTCGAGACCGAACAGGTCGCCCAGAGGCCGTTTCAGCCCTTCGTGCAGCAAAGGGCTGCGGATAGTTCGTTGGTTTCACCCATAACCGGGCTTCGGCAGCGACGACGGCAACCGGATAGGACGAGGGTTTCATGTGAAGTGGGATGCCGCGTTCGCGAAATGCATGATGTTTTGAAAGAGGCTTGATTCAGCAATGAATTGCAAGAACCTCATTCAGCACTCCGCGCAGCGGATCCGGATATTCCACACGCAGTGAAACGGCCAGTCATCGCAGAGGTCGCTGAAACCGCTTCGCCAGCTCAA
>JBKPOL010000103.1:0-5971 GCA_046733075.1 Pseudomonadota bacterium
AACCGGTCCCGCCGTTGCTGTCGTCCTTTTCGGAGGCCGCGCTCGAAGCTGCGCGGGACGCTGCGCCGGAGCTGCCGCGCGCCTACCTGACGGAAGCATTGCCCGACGACTGGCGTGAACGGCTGATGAAGCTCGGGTGCATCGCTGTCGACATTAAGCACACGTTGCTGACGAAGGCGCGCGTCGACGAGTTCCACGGCGCGGGAATGCGCATCGCCACGTGGACCGCCAACGAGCCGGCAAAGGTTGCTGACTTGCTCGCCTGGGGGGTCGACACGCTCATCACGGACGCCGTCGACGTCATCCCTGCCTGAGCGGCCGGACGCCGAACAAGCGCGCCCGAACGCGGTCCGAACACGGAAGAGGATTCCCCTGCGCTTCAGGGCCTCGTGAAGCGGCAAGCACGAGGAATCGCGGCATTGCGACCGGTTGGTGGGGGAACTTCAGTCGACAAGTGCCGACAGGGAGCGCCCATGGCGCGGACGCTGTATCGCGACATCACGGTTATCGGTGGATCGGCCGGTGCTATCTCCGCGCTGCGGGAGATGCTTGCCGGTCTTCCCGCCGACTATCCAGCCGCTGTCTTCATCGTCGTCCACGTTTCTCCCGAGGCGCCCTCGGTGCTGCACCAGATCCTCGACCGCGTGTGCAAGCTGCCGGTAGCGGTCGCGCGGTCCAGTGCGAGAGTCCGCCCCGGCACCGTCACGCTCGCGCCGCCCGATCTGCATCTCGTCCTGAAGGGCGATCAAGTACTGTCCGTCCATGGTCCGCGTGAGAATCGACACCGCCCCTCGATCGACGTGCTGTTCCGCTCCGCCGCGCTCGCCTATGGGCCGCGGGTCACGGGCGTCGTGGTGTCGGGAATGCTGGACGATGGAGCGGCCGGGTTGTGGGCAATCAAGAACCGCGGCGGCGTCGCCGTTGTGCAGGATCCGGCGGACGCCGAGTTTCCGGACATGCCGCGTAACGCGCTCCAAGTGACCGCGGTCGATTATCGGCTCCCGTTGCGAGAGATGGCGTCCACGCTTACGCGCATCGCGCACGAGAAAGTCGAAGGCGTCGAAGAAGACGTTCCGCAAAACATGGCAACGGAGGTGCGCGTGATTGCTCGAAACGATACATCCATGGAGGACCTCGACGCGATCGCCGAGCGGGTCCCCTTCACGTGTCCCGAATGCGGAGGTTCGTTGTGGGAGCTCACGAACGGGGGGCCCCGGTACCGCTGTCACAACGGACACGCCTATTCGCTCAACACACTCGCCTCCGAGCAGGCGGTCCAGGTCGAGGCCGCGCTGTGGGCCGGTTTGCGGCGCCTCGAGGAAAGCGAGCGGCTGTCGCGGCGGATGGAAAGTTTTGCGCGCGCGCGCGGGAACGAGCAATCGGCGACCTATCACGCGGACATGGCGCGCAGCAGCGCTACCCACGCCGAAACGCTTCGCGCGCTCTTGCGGGAAAAGACCGCCGCACCGGCGAACGAGGCCACGACCGGCTAGCTTCCTCGTCCGGTTCGCGCAAGGCTTTCGCCTGCCGCGGTCGAAACGTGCGGCAGCTTCCAAGTACTCGCCGCACGATTCTCCGGTTCACCGCGGGTGTAGACTCGTTGTGCCACACGCGCACAAACAGAAATTCCAGTGTCGACTGATCCGCCGCATCAAGTGGCTCCCTCGGGTGCCGAACAGGTTATGGTGCCCGACCCCGGCAAGCCCCTGCGCGACTGCATGGTCGTCGGCATCGGCGCTTCGGCCGGGGGACTGTCGGCGCTGCTCGAGCTCTTCGAGCATGCGCAAACGGATTCGGGGATGGCGTTCGTCGTCGTCGTGCACCTGTCCCCCGAGCACGAATCGAGGTTGCCGGAACTTCTGCAGCAGGTTACCGAGATGCCGGTCTTGCAGGTCAAGGAGACGGTGCCGATCCAGCACAACCACGTCTACGTCATCTCGCCGAACTCGCTGCTGCGCATGTACGCCACCAAGCTGGAGCCGGCCGACGCACGGCGGCAGCCCGGTGGTCGCATGACGATCGACGTCTTCATGGAGACGCTGGCCGAGGCGCATATGCACCGCGCGGTCGGCATCGTTTTGTCGGGGACCGGGTCCGACGGCACGCTTGGCTTGCGTGCGGTGAAAGCGCACGGTGGCATCACGATCGCGCAAGCACCCGAGGACGCGGAGTATGACGGGATGCCGCGCAGTGCGATCGCGAGCGGCATCGTCGACTTCGTGCTGCGCGCCGCGGACATCCCGTCCAAGGTCGAGCAGCTGTGGCGCAACGCGCAGCGGATCCAGCTCCCGGCGGTGTCGGAGCAGGTCGTACCCCAGGACGCCTCGGCGGAGGCAGAAGAAGCGATCCGCGACATTCTCGCGACGCTACGCACGCTCACCGGCCACGACTTCTCGCTGTACAAGCGTGCAACGGTACTACGCCGCCTCGAACGGCGACTTCAGGTCAATCAGCTGCGCGACCTGATCGCGTATCGCAACTTCATCGCCAAGCACACAGGGGAGGCCGATGCGCTGCTGCGCGATCTGCTGATCAGCGTCACCTGGTTCTTTCGTGATCCCCCCGTATGGGAGGTGATCGAGCAGCGCATCATCCCGGACCTTCTGGCGGGTCGGCAAGGCGGCAGCCTGCGGCTGTGGGTCGTCGGCTGCGCAACCGGCGAGGAGGTGTACACGCTCGCGATGCTGATCGCCGAGCAGCTCGAGACAATGACGACTCCCCCCGCGGTCAACATCTTCGCCACCGACATCGACACCGAGGCGCTGGCGTTCGCGCGGGCAGGACTGTATCCCGAGTCGATCGCCGAGCATGTGAGTCACGAGCGGCTGCGTCGCTTCTTCACCCGGGACCAGGGCAGCTACCGCGTGCACAAGCAGTTGCGCGAAATGGTCATGTTTGCCGCACACAACGTGATCCAGGATCCCCCGTTCGCGCGTGTCGATCTCGTCTCGTGCCGGAACCTGCTGATCTATCTGACCCGGCACGTGCAGACGAAAGTGCTCGACCTGCTGCATTTCTCGCTGAAGGCGGACGGTTACCTGCTGCTCGGCATGTCGGAATCGGTGGAGGACGGCCACGACGGTTTCTCGGCGGTGGACAAGGGGAACCGGATCTTCGTCCAGCAGCCGCGCGCGCATGGCGGATACCTGCTGTCGACACTGCCCGTCCTTCCGCCACAGCGACTGCCTGCGGACGCGCCCGCCGCAGGCGGTACGCGGCTCGTCTCGTTCGGCGAATTGCACCAACGGCTGCTCGAACATTATGCGCCGCCGTCGCTCGTTGTCGACGATCGCTACGACGTCATTCATCTGTCGGATGCCGCCGGTCATTTCCTCAAGTTGGGCGCCGGCGAGCCGTCGCTGAACATCGTCAAGGTTGCCCCCGAGGAATTCCGCTACGAGCTCAAGGCCGCGCTCGATGAGGCGATCGAAACGATGCGCACCGTCGAGCGCACGGGTCTCACGTCGCGGCGCGGCCCGCAGCCGATGACGCTCGACATCACGGTTCACCCGGTGCGGGACCGGCCCTCGGGCCGCACGTTTGCGCTCATCATCTTCGACGAAGGCAGCCCCGAGCGGTCGATGCCGTCCGATGTCGACGAGCAGAGCGCCGCCCGGCCGGAGACGAGCAGGCTCGAGGAGCGCATGCGCGATATGGAATCGCAATTGCGCTCCGCAATCGAGCAGTACGAGCTGCAGAACGAAGAGCTGAAGGCCAGCAACGAGGAGCTGCAGGCGACGAACGAGGAGCTTCGCGCGACAACCGAAGAGCTCGAAACCGGCAAGGAGGAGCTGCAGTCGATCAACGAAGAGCTTGTTACGGTCAACCAGGAGCTCAAGAACAAGGTCGACGAAACAACGCGCGTCTCGGATGACCTGCAGAACTTCGTCGTTGCGACCGAGATCGCCGCGATGTTCATCGATCGCGATCTCCGGCTGATGCGCTATACGCCGTTCGCACGCGAGATATTCAACGTCATTCCGACGGACATCGGTCGTTCGGTGCTCGACATCACCCATCGGCTCACCGACCTCGATATCGGCAGCGGGATCAACCAGGTCTTCGATACGCTGCATCTCGTCGAGCGCGAAGCGCGGAGCAGCGACGGTAGCTGGTACATCGTCCGGTTCCTCCCCTATCGAACGAGCGACGATCGCATACGCGGCGCCGTGATGACGTTCCTCGACATCACGCAACGCAAGGAATACGAATCGATCGGGCGGCGGACCGAGGCGTGGGCGAAGCTCATCGTCGAGAACGTGCGCGGCTATGCGATCATGACCCTCGACCGCGAAGGGATCATCCGCTCGTGGAATCCCGGCGCCGCCGACGTATTCGGCTATACGGCGGCGGAAGCGATCGGCAAGGATGTGGCAATCCTGTTCACGCCCGAGGACCGTCGAGCCGACATTCCCCGCCTGGAGCGTGCGGAGGCGCTGGCAACGGGTCGCGCCGACGACGAGCGATGGCAGCTGCGCAAGAACGGGTCGCGGTTCTTCGCAAGCGGCGTCATGGCGCGTCTCGACGACCACGACGAATACGGCCTGGTCAAGGTGCTGCGGGACCTAACCGAGCAGAAGAAAACCGAAGAGCGGCAGAACGAGCTGCTCGAGTTCGAACGGATCGGCCGGAGCGCGGCCGAGCAGGCGAATCGGTTGAAGGACGAGTTCCTGGCGATGCTATCGCACGAGCTTCGCAATCCGCTGGCGCTGATGCTGATGCAGGCCGAGATCCTGCTTCGTGCGCCGGAAGCGCAAAAATCGCCGAGGCTCTCGCAGTCCGCGCGCATCATCCACGAAATGGTTCGTGCCCAGGCCCAGCTCGTCGAGGACATGCTGGACGTATCGCGTGCCAAGACGGGCAAGCTGACGATCGACCGGCAGCTGCTGCCGCTCACGTTCCTGATCGCCGATTCGATCGGAGCACTTCGCCGCGAGGCCCAGCAGAGGAACGTTACGCTCGACCTGCAGATTGGCGACGGTCCTCTCATCGTGGAGGCCGATCCGATACGCGTTCGGCAGATCGCCTGGAACCTGCTTACCAACGCATTGAAGTTCACGCCGTCGGGCGGAACCGTCCACGTGCGTCTCATGCGCGACGGGACCGACGCGCGCCTAGACGTCGAGGACAACGGCGAAGGCATCCCGCCCGACCAGATCCAATACATCTTCGAGTGGTTCAAGCGCCCGGATGAGGGCACGACCAAGCGTGCCAACGCCGGCATGGGCATTGGTCTTGCCCTTGTTCGCCAGCTCGTTGACCTGCATCACGGCCGCATCGAGGTGCACTCCGAGGGCATCGGCAAGGGCGCGCGATTCTCGGTGTGGCTGCCCCTGCAAGTCGGATCGACGGCAACGAAGCAGCAGCGGCCGGCGTTGATCGGCGACGGTTCGAATCTGGCCGGCATGCGCATCCTTGTCGTGGACGATTCCAGCGCGAACGCGGACGCGCTTCGCGATCTGCTCGAGCTCGACGGCGCCGAGATCGTCGTCGAATCGTCGCCGAAGGCGGCGATCACGCGCGCGGAGAAGGAGCGTTTCGACCTGCTGATTTCGGACATCGCGATGCCGGAAGTCGACGGCTATTCGATGCTGCAAGCCATTCGGGCGTGCAAGGCAAATGCGCATACGCCCGCGATCGCATACAGCGGCTACAGCGGACCGCAGGAGACGATTCGCGCGCGCCAGGCCGGATTCGACATGCATCTGACGAAGCCGGTCGACGTGAAGACGCTGCTCAAGACGATCGAGGAAGTGGGGAAGCGGAAGGCTGCGCGGCATTAGCGGACGTCCTCGATCACGCCACTGCGCAGGCGGCACCTTGCCGGCGTCCTCGATTAGCCCGCGGCCGGCACTGCCCCGCGGCGCGCGATCTCCTTCTCGTCGATCGGCAGGTTGATCAGGCCGGCGATGATGCCGAGAGCCACCGTCAGATACCAGACGACGTCGTAACTGCCCGTGGTGTCGTACAG
>JBKPOL010000104.1:0-4700 GCA_046733075.1 Pseudomonadota bacterium
CGATCTGCTGCGTTCGATGCGGCAACGCAGGATTGGCGAAACGGCGGACGAGCGCTTCGCGATAGCTCGCGAGGTTGATTCCCGCCGGCTTGACCAGCGACGGGGTCACCTCGTCGGCCATGAAGCGGCGCATCCACGCGACGAACTCGGGGCGCGCAGCGACCTGGTAGATGAATTCGAAACCTGCGAGGAAACCCAGATACGCGAACGCGGAATGACTTGCGTTGAGAAGCCGCAGCTTCATCTTCTCGAACGGTTCAACCTCGTGCACCAGCGTGGCGCCCGCCGCATCCCAGGCCGGACGATCGGTCGCGAACCGATCCTCGATCACCCACTGCACGAACGGCTCGTGCACGACCGGCGCGGCATCGTCGAGCGTCAATGCGGCGTTGTTATCCGCAATATCGGCCGCCGTCGTTGCCGGCACGATGCGATCGACCATCGTCGACGGAAACGCGATCTCCTTTCCGATCCAGTCGGCGAGCGCCGGATCCCGCATGTTGGCGAACGCAACCGCCAGTCCGCACACCAGTCCACCATTCTGCGGAAGGTTGTCGCAGCACACGATCGTCAACGGTTTGCCGTGCGTGCGGCGCCGTTCGTTGCACGCCCACGCCAGGAGGCCGGGAACGCTGTGGGGTGCGTCGAAGTGCTCGAGATCGCGCACGATGTCCGGATGGCTGAAGTCGAGACGTCCGGTCGCAGGCTCGTGGCAATAGCCTTTCTCGGTGACGGTCAGCGACACGATCCTTGTCTCTGGCGAAGCGAGGCGCCCGCGGATCGCGTCGTACTGCTCGTCCTGGAACAGAACCTGGCGCACGCTGCCGACGACCCGTCGCCGAATCCGCTCCGGACTCTTTTCGATCGCCGTGTACAGCCCGTCCTGCGGCGCGAGTCGATCGCGAACGTCGGACGAACGCAAGCTGACGCCGCAAATGCCCCAATGGCCGCCGGCGATCGCGATGGCATCGTCGGTGTAGATCGCCTGGTGGGCACGATGAAACGCGCCGATGCCGAGATGGACGATGCCGATGCCGACGTCCGGTACGCGATAGGTGGGGCGCGCCACCTCGGCAGGAAGCCGGTCGAGACTCGCGATGTCGAGGCGACTCATGCGGGCGTTTCAACGGGTCGAAAACGCATCGTGGAACTCGCGGGCTACAACGCTCCCTGCGGATTCTCCTTGACCCGGGAGACGAGCTGCGTCGGATTGACGAAGCGCAGCGCAATCAGCAGCCAGACCAGGGTGACCAGCATGTAGATCATCGCCATTGCATCCACCGATTGCGGTGCGCGAACGCCCGCTGCGAACACCGCGTAATACAACGCGACGACGAGTGTCTGCGAGTCGGGACCTGCCGTCAGGAACGTGAGCTCGAAGAGCGCGATCGTTCGAACCAATACCAGCAGCGATGCCGCCAGGATGCCCGGCGCGAGCAGCGGCACGAGCACATGCGCGAACATCCGCGGGGTGCTCGCCCCGAACACGCGCGCCGCCGACTCGAGGTTCGGGTCGATCTGCTCGATGAACGGCGTCATCACCAAAATGACGAACGGGGCGGCGGGAATGAGGTTCGCCAGGATGACGCCCGCCAGCGTGCCGCCCAGGTGCGTTTGGTAGAGCACCGTGGCGAGCGGAATGCCGTAGGTGATCGGCGGCACCATGAGCGGCAGCAGGAAAAGCAGCATCAAGAAACGCTTGCCCGCGAAATTGCGTCGCGCGAGCGTGTAGGCGGCAGGAACCCCGATCAGCAGCGACAGGAACACGACGGCGAACACCACCTCCACTGTGACCCACAACACGCTGCTGAGCTGGAACTCCTTCCACGCGTCCAGATACCAGTTCGTCGTCCATCCCTGCGGAAGCCAGGTGCCGAGCCAGCGGCGGGCGAACGAATTCGTTGCGACGGCCGCGATCATGAGCGCGATGTTGACCACGAAAAGGGTCATCAGGCCCCACATGAGGCCGGTCCACGCCCGCTCGCCCCACGGCGTGCCGCGCGTGGGGGCGGCGACCGGGAGCGCAGCGGAATCGACGGTGTGTGCGTCAGCCATTCGTCATTCCTTCGGGCCCTCCGCGCCTCGTCATCCTTTGCCGCCCGACACCGGTCCCTTGTAGAACCAGCTACGCAGCGACAGCACGAACGCGACGATCACGAGCTGGACGAATCCCATGATCATCGCGATGGCCGACGCAAGCGAGTAGTCGTATTGCTCGAACGCGGCCTCGTACGCCGCAATTGAAATGACGCGCGTCGGTCCCGCCGGTGCACCGAGCAGCACGGCGGACGGGAACACCGAGAACGCCTGGACGAACGCGAGGCAGAAGCACATCGCGAGGCCGGGTGCGAGGAGCGGCAGGTAGATGTGCCGGAACTGGGCCTTGGAATCGGCGCCGAGCGTGGACGCCGCCCGCGCGAGGACGGGATCGATCCCGGTCACATAGGACAGGATCAGCAGGAACGCAAAGGGAAATCCCGAAATGATGAGCGAGATCAGCACGCCCCAGTAGTTGTGCGTCAGGCGAATGGCCCCGTCGTACAGATGCGTGAGTTGCAGGAACTGCGACAGCCAGCCCTTGGGACCGAAGTACGTCAACATCCCTTCGGCAATCAGCACGGTGCCGAGCGTGATCGGCACGACGAGGAGCGTCGTGATCCACCGCTGCCACCGCGATTTCACGCGCATCTTGTAGGCGATCGGGAGCGCAATGCCGACGTTGATCAGCGTAGCGGGCAGCGCCAGCTTCAGCGTGGTGCCGATCGTGGGCCACAGGTTGTCAGTCGTGAAGAAGGTCCGGTAGTTGGCGAGCCAGCCGCCCTCCTTCGGTTCGAATGACAGCACGAGCCCATAGATGAACGGGTAGATGAACAGCAGCAGCATGAAGAGCGTCGCGGGCACGACGAGGAGCAGCACCCGGTCGAAGGGGGCTCGCGGCGCTAACGTCTCGTTCACCGATGCCTTGGATGGCAGCGCTGTGCTCATGTCTTCACGCTGTGCTCATGTCTTCACGGTCTCATCATGGCTTCGAATGACGTGCGCTCGCCTCATGCGTTCCCCGCTTCCTGCGGATACACGAGGACCCGCTCAGGCGGCACCTGCACCAGCACCTGCGCGCCCATGGCGACGTTGACGGGCGCGCGGACATGCAAAACCGTGCCCTTCGGCGTAACGACGTCGACCAGCGAGTCGCGTCCGCCGTATTCGACGTTTTCCACGCGCCCCGCGATCACGTTCTCGACGGCGGGTGTAGTGACGATCGTCATTTCCTCCGGCCGGATGGCGACCGATGCCCGCGTTCCGTTGATGGGCGCCTTGCGAACGCCGGTCAACTTGATGTCGGGTGCCGTGACGGTGACGCGGTCGCCGCGATCTTCGGCCACATCGAGGTGCAGCACATTGCGATAACCCATGAAGCGTGCCACGTGCAGATTGGCCGGCTGCGCGTAGACCTCCTGCGGGCTGGCGATCTGCTGGACGACGCCGTCCTTCATGACGACGATGCGATCGGCGAGCGACAGCGCTTCGTCCTGGTCGTGCGTCACGTACACGGTCGCTCGCCCGAGCTCGCGATGGATGCGCCGGATCTCCGAGCGCGTTTCGAGGCGGAGCTTGGCGTCGAGGTTGGACAGCGGCTCGTCCATCAGGATCAGCGGCGGCTCGATGACGATCGCACGCGCAATCGCCACGCGCTGCTGCTGGCCGCCCGAGAGCTGTCCGGGTAGCTTGTGCTCCTGCCCCGTCAATTGCACGAGACGCATCGCCTTCTCGACTCGCGGCGCGATCTCCGACGTGCTGACGCCGCGCATGCGCAGGCCGAATCCGACGTTCTTGACGACGCTCATGTGCGGAAACAGCGCGTAGTTCTGGAACACCATGCCGAAGCCGCGCCGTTCGGGAGGCAGCGTATCGATCCGCGTGTCGTCGAGACGGATCATTCCCCCGGAAAGCGGCAGCAGGCCGGCGATGCAATTGAGCGCCGTGGACTTGCCGCAGCCGGACGGACCGAGCAACGCGATGAACTCGCCGCGCCGGATCGTAAGCGACAGTTCGGAAAGCGCGTTGAAGATATTCCCGCCACTCCCGGCAAAGCGCCGCGTGACGCGCTCGAGGCGCAATTCGCTGAAGTCGTGCTTCATCGGTTCGCCATCATCTGATTACATCGCGCCTGCGGTTCAGCGTGTCTTGCGCGCGCCGATGTCGCTGTCCCAGCGCCGAAACGCTTCGACGACCGACTTGGCTTCGAGCGTCGGCACATGCGGAAACTGCGCAAGCCACATATCGTACTCGGCGCGACCGAATTCGCGGATGGCATCCTGGCTTTCCTTCGGCGCCATCGACAGCGGCACGTTCTTGACCGACGGGCCCGGATAGAAGTAGCCCTTGTCGTAGGTGAGCGCCTGCGCTTCGGGCTTCAGCAGGTAGGCCATCAGATCGAGCACGACGGTGAGACGGTCCGCCGGAATGCCTTTCGGAACCGCCATGTAATGGGCGTCGTTCACCCACGTCATGTTCTTGAACGGCGTGACCTTGAACGCCTTCGGCACGATGCCGAGAATCCGCGGGTTCAGGTCCCACCCCGTCATCGTCACGGTCATGTCGCGCGAGCCCTCACCGAGCTCCTTCATCATGGCGCCGGTGCCCGTCGGGTAGTACTCGATGCAGGTGTCCAGTTCCTTCAGGTACGCCCACGTCTTCTC
>JBKPOL010000105.1:0-4852 GCA_046733075.1 Pseudomonadota bacterium
GCGTGTACCCGGTCGGGATGAAGCTCGCGTCCACGTGGGCACGGGGCGACATGGGACTGATGGTCGGCATCCTCGTCGGCGCGCTCACGCTCGGCTCCGCGTCACCGCATCTGTTCAACGCGCTCGGCGGTGTCGAATGGCGCGTGCCGCTCGCAACCGCGTCCGTGGCGGCGTTGGCGGCCGCGGTCGGCATCGCATTCGCCGGCATCGGGCCGAATCGCGCGCCCTCGCCGCGAGTGGATCCGCGGGCGGTACTGACGGCATGGCGAGACGTTCCGTTGCGCCTCGCAAACCTCGGCTACCTCGGGCACATGTGGGAGCTCTACGCGATGTGGGCGTGGATCGGCGTGTTTCTGCAGGCGAGCTTTGTGCAGACGATGCCGGTCGACGGCGCATCGTTCGCGGCAAAGCTCGCGGCATTCGCGACGATCGCCTCGGGCGCGATCGGCTGCGTCGGTGCGGGGCTTCTCGCCGATCGACTGGGCCGCACGACACTGACGATCATCGCCATGGCCGTCAGCGGAAGTTGCGCAGCCACCATCGGCCTGCTGTACCGCGGTCCTCCGGTGGCGCTCGTTGTGCTGAGCGTCGTCTGGGGCATCAGCATCGTTGCCGACTCGGCGCAGTTCTCCGCGTCGATCGCCGAGCTTGCCGACCGTTCGCGGGTCGGAACGATGCTGACGCTGCAAACAGCGCTGGGATTCCTGCTCACGCTGGTCACGATCCACCTGATGCCGCATTTGGTCGCGTGGATGGGGTGGCGCTACGCGTTCGTGCCGCTCTCGATCGGCCCGGCAATCGGAGTGTGGGCGATGGCCCGGCTCCGAGCTCGGCCCGAAGCGTCCCGCCTCGCAAACGGGCGGAGATAAGGGCCGCTGCACGATGAATATTCGCTATGGAAACGGCGCCCCACGCAGCGTAGGATGGGTCCCGCGCGTCGATGTCATCGACGGCGCTCAAGCATCGGAAGAAAGGGAGAATGAAATGGGATATCAGCTCGAAGGTCGTCTGCTGGAAGTATGCGATTGCCGGGTCCTCTGCCCCTGCTGGATCGGCGAGGATCCCGACTTCAAGACATGCGACACGATCATCGCGTGGCATTTCGACAAGGGCAAGATCAACGGCGTGGACGTTTCCGATCGCACGATCGCCCTGATGGCGCACGTGCCGGGCAACATCCTGCAAGGTAATTGGCGGGCCGCCGTCTATCTCGACGATCGAGTCACGCCGGCACAGGAGGAGGCGATCCTTGCCGTGTACACAGGCAAGCTCGGCGGACCGGTCGCCGATCTCGTCAAGCTCGTGGGCGAGGTCGTATCGGTCGAGAAGGTACCCATCAGCTTCACAGTCGAGGGTGGCAGGGGCCATCTCGAGGTTGGCACCGTCGGTTTTGCGGAACTTGTTCCCTATCAGGGCGCAACCGGCGGCACCACGACACTGAGCAACACGGTCTTCTCGACCGTTCCCGGCGCGCCGGTGTTCGTCGGCAAGGCGCTCGAGTACCGTTCCAAAAACCACGCGCAGACTGGCAGGGACGTCAATCTCAAGGGGCACAACGCATTGCAAAGCGTGTTCCGCTTCGAAAGCCTAACCGTGTGATGTCTCGCGACGGACCGCCGGCGCGGTAGCATCGCCGCGCTCGCTCGTTCCCCATGTCATTCGACGCCTTGGCAGGGCCGCTTCGCCGCGCCGCTGGCTCGTCGCACGCGCGCGCATCGCTTGCGCTGATCGGTCTTCTCGTCCTTTGCGCATGGCTCGCGCTTGCCGGCTGGAGCGCGAGCCCTTGGCGGCGGTGGCTCGACCATGGTGGGTGGTCGGATGTCGCCTGGCTCGCGGCGCTGTGCCGGACGGTTCCCGAGGGCGAGCGCGTCGTTCCCGCGCTGTCGTACGCGTTCGCGTGGATCCTGATGATCGCGGCGATGATGCTGCCCACGATATTGCCGTTGCTGGCGCTGTTCCGACGCATCGTCGGCAGTCGGAGCGACGCCGGTGCGCTCGTTGGCGCCATCGCGTCGGGATACCTGGTTGCGTGGCTTGGCTTCGGGCTTGCCGCCTACGCACTTGACGCCGTGGTGCGGGACGCGGCGGCTCGGTCCGGCTGGCTCGTCGCGCATGGCTGGGTGGTCGGAAGCGTCGTCATCGCAGGTGCCGGCGCATTTCAATTCAGCAGCTTGAAGTACCGGTGCCTCGAGCGGTGCCGGACGCCCTTCGGGTTCATCAATGCCCACTGGCGGGGTCGCCGGCCGATCCGCGAGGCGCTCGACCTCGGTTTCCATCACGGCATCTTCTGTGTCGCGTGCTGCTGGGCGCTGATGCTCGTGACGTTCGTCGTCGGCATGGGCAACATCGGATGGATGCTCGTCCTCGCGGCCGCGATGGCGGCGGAGAAGAACGCTCCGTGGGGCGCACACCTGCGCGCGCCGCTCGGCGTCGCGCTGATCGGTTGGGGCGCGGCGATCGCCGTCAGCCAAGTGTAGCGGCGAAAAATCAGTCGCGCGCGTGGCCGCGGTTGGCGCACAATTCGCGCCGAATGCGCGGGCGGCGCGAATTTGGCAGGAACTTCACGGCGCGCGCGAGTCTCACGTTACCTCGGCGACGTGCGAGGCCAACGCGTTGCCGCGCCCCCCGTCGCGACTCACGGAGACACGAATGAAGTTTCGCTTTCCGGTCGTCATCATCGATGAAGACTACCGTTCGGAGAACGCCAGCGGGCTGGGCATTCGCGCACTCGCACGCGCGATCGAGTCGGAGGGGATGGAGGTCGTCGGCGTGACGAGCTACACCGACCTCGCGAGCTTCGCCCAGCAGCAGTCGCGCGCGTCCGCTTTCATCCTGTCGATCGACGACGAGGAGTTCGGTGCCGGGTCGCCCGAGGAAACGCGCGCTGCGCTGCAGTCGCTTCGCGCGTTCGTCGAGGAGATCCGCTTCCGCAACTCGGAGATCCCCGTGTTCCTGCATGGCGAGACGCGAACGTCGCGCCACATCCCGAACGACATCCTGCGCCAGCTGAACGGCTTCATCCACATGAACGAGGACACGCCGGAGTTCGTCGCGCGGTACATCCTGCGCGAAGCCCGGACGTACCTTGCAAGCCTCGCCCCGCCGTTCTTCCGTGCGCTGGTCCATTACGCGAACGACGGCTCGTACTCGTGGCACTGTCCCGGCCATTCGGGCGGCGTGGCGTTCCTGAAGAGCCCGGTCGGTCAGATGTTCCACCAGTTCTTCGGCGAGAACCTGCTGCGCGCCGACGTGTGCAACTCGGTCGACGAACTCGGTCAGCTGCTCGACCACTCGGGTCCGGTCGCGGCGTCGGAACGCAATGCCGCGCGCATTTTCCAGACTGACGAGCTCTATTTCGTGACCAACGGAACATCGACGTCGAACAAGGTCGTGTGGCACGCGACCGTCGCGCCAGGCGACATCGTCGTCGTCGACCGCAATTGCCACAAGTCGGTGCTCCACGCCATCACGATGACGGGCGCGATCCCGGTGTTCCTGACGCCGACGCGGAACCACATGGGGCTGATCGGTCCGATTCCCATGGACGAGTTCCGCTGGGAGAACATCGAGAAGAAGATCCGCGCCCATCCGTTCGCGCGGAACGTCAAGACGAAGCCGCGCATCCTCACCATCACGCAGAGCACCTACGACGGAGTGCTCTACAACGCCGACGCAATCAAGGACCTGCTGTCGACGAAGATCGACACGCTCCATTTCGACGAGGCGTGGCTGCCCCACGCGGCATTCCATGACTTCTACCGTGGAATGCACGCGATCGGGAAGGATCGCCCCCGTTCCAAGGACGCGCTGATCTTCGCAACGCAGTCGACGCACAAGCTTCTCGCCGCGCTGTCGCAGGCCTCGCAGATCCTCGTCCAGTACAGCGAGACGCGCCAGCTCGATCGCTACCGCTTCAACGAGGCGTACCTGATGCACTCGTCGACGTCGCCGCAGTACGCGATCATCGCGTCCTGCGACGTTGCAGCGGCGATGATGGAGCCGCCCGGGGGCACGGCGCTCGTCGAGGAATCCATCATGGAGGCGCTCGACTTCCGGCGCGCGATGCGCAAGGTCGACGAGGAGTACGGCGATTCCTGGTGGTTTCGTGTGTGGGGCCCGGAGAACCTCGTGGAGGAGGGGATCGGCGACCGCGAAGACTGGATCATTCGCGCCGGCGACAAGTGGCACGGCTTCGGCGACCTCGCCCCCGGCTTCAACATGCTCGATCCGATCAAGGCGACCGTGCTGACGCCCGGCCTCGACGTCTCCGGCGATTTCGCGAGCCAGGGCATTCCCGCGGCGATCGTCACCAAGTATCTTGCCGAGCACGGCGTGATCGTCGAGAAGACCGGGCTGTATTCGTTCTTCATCATGTTCACGATCGGCATCACCAAGGGGCGCTGGAACACGCTGCTGACCGCGCTGCAGCAGTTCAAGTCGGACTACGACGGCAACCAGCCGCTGTGGCGCGTGCTGCCCGAGTTCGTCGTCGCGCATCCGCGCTACGAGAAGATCGGGCTGCGAGACCTGTGCGACAGCATTCACGGCATCTACCGCGCCAACGACATCGGCCGGCTGACCACCGAGATGTATTTGTCACACCTCGAGCCCGCGATGCGGCCGGCCGACGCGTTCGCGCGGATGGCGCATCGCGAGATCGAGCGGGTCGAGATCGACGACCTCGAAGGCCGCGTGACGAGCGTGCTGCTGACGCCGTACCCGCCGGGCATTCCGCTGCTGATTCCGGGCGAGCGTTTCAACCGCAAGATCGTGGACTACCTGCGCTTCGTCCGCTCGTTCAACGAGGCTTTCCCGGGCTTCGGCACGGACGTGCACGGGCTGGTGGAAGAGG
>JBKPOL010000106.1:0-5920 GCA_046733075.1 Pseudomonadota bacterium
GTCCCATTCGCGCGCTCGTCTTCGCGCAGGTGAAAGCCGGCGAGATCGAGGCAAGCGGACTGGCGGAGGCCGATGGATTGTGGCCAGGGCTCGACGTCCCGCGGACGGGCAAATCGAAGCTGCCCGCCACGTTTGCCGAGGCGCGTGCGCGACTCGACGACGGACTCGTCGCGCTAGCACGCGAGATTCGCGATGGCATTGCGGAAGTCGCGCCGAGGGACCGCGCGGCGTGCCAGTACTGCGAACAGAAACCGCTTTGCCGGATCCGCACGCTCGATGATCCGCTGGGGGTGGCAGAGGGGGCCAGTGCTGCGGATGAATGAGCGCGTCGATCCGCTGGCCCTTCAGGATGCGGCCGCGCGCGGCCGCGCGCTCGACGTGTCGCGCTCCTGGCTCGTTCGAGCGCCCGCCGGGTCCGGCAAGACAGAGCTGCTCATCCAGCGCTTTCTCGCACTGCTTGCGCACGTCGAGAAGCCGGAAGCGATCGTCGCGACGACCTTCACGCGCAAAGCGGCGGCCGAGATGCGTGATCGCGTCGTGGCCGCGCTGCTCGATGCGCAGGCAACGCTCGCGCCATCGCCCGCATCCGAGCATCACGTGCTGACGCGACGCCTCGCGCGTGCCGCGCTGTTCCGCGATGCTCAGATGGGCTGGCGACTGCTCGAGCAGCCGGCGCGGCTGCGCATCGTTACGATCGATGCACTCGCAGCAGCACTGGCCCGCCAGGCACCCCTTGGGGCGGGTCTCGGTGCGTTGCCGGCGTTCGTCGACGACGCGCAGGCGCTCTATCGCGCCGCTGCACGTGCGGCACTCGCTTCCGCCTCGGCAACGGACGCGCACTGGCAGACGTTCCTTGCGTGGCTCGACAACAACGCCGACACGGCGACGCGGCTCATCGCAGGCATGCTCGCGGCGCGTGACCGCTGGCCCTCGGATCTGTTGGGTGAGGATCCCGATGCGCTGCGGCGGGAAGTGGAAGTCGTGCTTGCACGCGAGACGCGGGACGCGACGGCGCTCGTGCTTGCGCGCATGCCGGATGTCCTCGCCCGTTCGCTCCCTGCATTCGCACGATGCGCAAGTGCCGGGTTTGCGGCGAGCGATGCTACGCCTACCTATGCAGGAGCGGTCGCCGCCGTCGCTGAGACAGGCCGGTTGCCGGCCGTCGATGCGTTGGGGGCTTGGTGCGCACTCGGCGACTGGCTGCTCACGCACAGCGGATCGTTCCGGAAGAGCGTGACGATCCGCGAGGGCTTTCCCCCGAATGCGACGAAAGGTCTCGCCAATGCGCAGCAGAAGGCTGCGTTCGTGCAATGGCTCGTTGCCGCGAGCGCCGCACCCGGTCTCGCGGACGCCTGGAAGCGTTTGCGGGCGCTTCCGCCGCCGCGCTTTCCCGACGAAGCGTGGGCGTTCGTCACCGCGGCGATGCGCGTACTCCGCGACGCATCCGGCGCGTTGACGGACGTTTTCGGAACACGAGGCGAGGCCGATTTTGCCGAAGCGACACTCCGCGCGCTGGTTGCGCTTGGCACCGACGACGATCCGACGGAACTGCTGCTCGCAATCGACTATCGGCTTTCCCACCTGCTGATTGACGAATTCCAGGATACGTCGCGGGCGCAACTTGCGCTGATCGAGCGGCTCACGACAGGGTGGTCGCCCGGTGATGGCCGCACGCTGTTTGCCGTCGGTGACCCGATGCAGTCGATCTACCGCTTTCGCCAGGCCGAGGTGCGCCTGTTTCTGCAGGCGCAGGCGCGGCGCGCCGTCGGTGGAATTCCGGTGGGTGTTCTCGAGCTTGCTCGTAACTTTCGCTCGCACCGCGCGCTCGTCGGGTGGGTCAACGATGTTTTCGCACAAGTGCTTCCGGCCGTGTCCGACCCTGCGCGCGGTGAGGCCGCGTTCTGCCCCTCGTACGCGGATGTCACGAAGCCCGATGATCGCCGCCCGACACTCGATCTTGCGGGGAGCCGCACGGACGAAGCCGCGCAGGTCGTTGCGAGGATTGTCGAGGCACGCGCGGCCGGTCTAAGCGACATCGCCGTGCTCGTGCGGGCACGCACTCATGCGAACGCGCTGCTCGCTGCTATGCGCGCGTCGGGTATTGCGTTTTCCGCCGTTGATCTGGAAGGACTCCAGGATCGTCTCGCCACCCGCGACCTCTTGTCGCTCGCGCGCGCGCTCGCGCAGCCCGCGGATCGTCTCGCGTGGCTCGCGGTGCTTCGCGCACCGTGGTGCGGACTCGATCTCGCCGATCTGCTGACCGTCGCACAGGCGTCCACCGACCGCAGCATTCTCGCTTCCATCGAGGATGGCGGCTTGATCGACCGCTTGTCATCGACGGGTTCAGTGCGAGTGGTGCGATTTCGCGAAGCGCTGGAACCGGCGCTCGCAGCGCGCGGTCGAGTGCGCTTCGCACTCCGTGTTCGCGCCGCGTGGCTTGCGCTTGGTGGGCCAGCCTGCACGCCGTCTACGCTTGATCGCGCCGGCGCGGACCGCGTGTTCGCGTTGATCGCTGAGCATGAGCGAGGCGGAGACCTGCCGGACCACGAGGCGTTCGTCGCGATGGCCGCGATACTGTTCGGCGAGCCGCGCGGGCGCGTCCCCGATGCGGTACAGGTGATGACGCTGCATCGCGCGAAGGGCCTCGAGTTCGACGTCGTGATCCTTCCCGGGCTCGATCTCGAAACGGGCGGCAATGACCCGCCGCTCCTGCGCTGGAAGGTGCGCGAGCACAATGACGCGCCCACGCTCGTACTCGCGCCGATGCGTGCGCGTGCCGGTCCTCGTGCCGAGCAGGACCCGGTGTACGAATGGCTCACCGCGCTTGATAACGCCGAGGAGAACGCCGAGCTCGGACGCCTGCTGTATGTCGGCGCAACGCGCGCCAGGCGGCGACTGCACCTTACGGCGGTTGCGACGACGGGCGCTGACGGACGCGACTGGAAGCGTCCTCCGCGCGGCAGCGCCCTCGAACGCGTGTGGGATGCGATTGGCGATCGTCCACAAGCAACTCATGCGTTCGAAGCCAACGCAGCCGACATCCGAGTTCCGCCTTTGCGCCAGTATCTCGTCCGGCTGCCGGCTAACTGGCGCGCACCCGACTATCCCCCGACGTTGCCCGTCGATGCGCCCGCAACGCAACGGATGGATGCCCCGGTGTTCGACTGGGCCGATGCGGTCGCCGCGGCAGTCGGCACTGTCGCACATCGACTGCTCGCGCAAATCGCAGCCGAGGGGCTCGACGGCTGGAGCGAGCGGCGCCTGCAAAACGAGCGGGAGCGCATCGAGGCTGCGCTCGGCAGCGAAGGCCTCGAGCTCGCGCTGCGCCCCCGAGCGGCGCAGCGCGTCGCGGCGGTCATTGCGCGGACGCTCGCAGATCCGCGCGGCCGCTGGTTGTTCGATCCGAGGCATGGCGATGCGCGAAGCGAATGGACGCTGGCCGGTCTCGATGAGGGCCGCGTCGTCCACATCGTCGTAGATCGCAGCTTCGTCGCCGACGGGCATCGTTACATCGTCGATTTCAAGACGGGCGAGCACCAGGGTGCTCATGCCAGCGCATTCCTACGCGAGGAATTCGCGCGCTACCGCCCGCAGCTCGAAACCTATGCGCGGATCATCGGGGCGCTCGATCCGCTTCCCGTGCGAATCGCGTTATACCACCCGCTCGTCGATGGAGGCTGGCAGGAGCAAGCCTTCGACACCCGCTCGCTTCGCGGCTAGGGCGGCCGAGGAGGGCCGTCCCACTGCGCTAAAATAGCGGGCTTTGTCAACGAGATAGGAAGCTTCGAGCGCCGTGGTCCCCGTGAATCGGGCGACGGGCGATAGCCAAACGCGTGCGTGTACAGCGCAATCTGCGGAGTGCATCAGGACAGGCGGTCGCGCTCACGATCGGCAACTTCGATGGGGTGCACCGCGGACACCAGGCGATGTTGTCGCGCCTCGTGGAGGCGGCCGAGGATGTTCGCCTCCCGCCCGCGGTGATGACGTTCGAGCCGCATCCGCGCGAGTTCTTCGCGCCGGCGGGCGCGCCGCCGCGTCTGTCGACGTTGCGAGCGAAGCTCGACCTGTTCCGCGCGTATGGTGTCGCGATCACCTACGTCGCGCGCTTCGATGCGCGGCTCGCATCGCTTACCGCACGACAGTTCGTGCACGAAGTGCTCGAGGAAGGCGTGAACGCGCATTGGCTGCTTGTCGGCGACGATTTCAGGTTCGGGCGCGGACGCGAGGGCGATCTCGCGTTTCTACGCGTCAATACGCGGCGCATGAGCGTCGAGGCAATGCGCACGATCGAAGTCGACGGTGAACGGGCGTCGAGCACGGCGGTGCGCAACGCGCTTGCGGCGGGCGAGCTCGCACACGCGGCCGCGCTCCTCGGGCGCAATTACTCCCTGTCGGGACACGTCGCCCATGGCGACAAGCTTGGGCGCAACCTGGGATTTCCGACAGCGAACGTCCCGTTGCGGCGAAAGCCTCCACTGACCGGCATTTTCGCCGTGCGCGTTCACGGATTGTCCAGCGGTTCGCGCGCAGGTGTTGCGAGCGTCGGCGTGCGCCCGACGGTCAAGGTCGACGGCAAGCCGCTCCTCGAGGTGTTCCTGCTCGACTTCGATGGAACGATCTACGGCAAGCGAATCACCGTCGAGTTCCTGCACAAGCTGCGCGACGAGGAGCGTTTTTGCGACGTGGAAACAATGACGCGCCAGATCAGACGCGACGTCGAGGATGCGCGCGAATATTTCGCCGCGCACCCGTGATGCCTCTGCGTCGCTCCACACGCGATTTCTACGGTTGAAGTCGCCGCCGGTCGACGCGATGTAACAACATTGCTGGCGCGATCTTCGAGTGCCGTTGTCCGACACGAGACTTACCCAGACCCTACATGCCCGACGATTCCAGGATCGACTACAAGCCGACGCTGAACCTGCCCGACACGCCGTTTCCGATGCGCGGAGACCTCGCGCGGCGGGAGCCCGCATGGGTCGACGCATGGCAGAAGAACCGCGTGTACGACGCGATTCGCGCCGCATCGCGCGGCCGGCCGCGCTTCATCCTTCACGACGGCCCCCCCTACGCAAACGGCGACATCCACATTGGGCACGCCGTCAACAAGATCCTCAAGGACACGATCGTCAAGAGCCGCACGCTCGCGGGCTTCGACGTTCCCTATGTGCCCGGATGGGATTGCCACGGCATGCCGATCGAGGTGCAGATCGAGAAGACGTACGGCAAAAACTTGCCCACCGCCGAAACGCTAAAGCTGTGCCGCGCCTATGCAAGCGCGCAGATCGAACGGCAGAAAAAGGATTTTCAGCGACTCGGCGTGCTCGGCGATTGGGATCATCCCTACACGACGATGAATGCGCGCAACGAGGCCGACGAAATCCGCACGCTCGGTCGGTTGCTCGAGAGGGGATTTCTGTACCGCGGCCTGAAGCCCGTCAACTGGTGCTTCGACTGTCAAAGCGCGCTCGCCGAAGCCGAAGTCGAATACGAGGATCGCGTCGACATGGCGGTCGACGTCGGCTTTCCGCTGGTCGATGCTTCCGAGCGGGCGAAGCTCGCGCAGGCATTCAACCTGTCGGCTGCCCCCGCAGGTCCGATCCATGCCGTCATCTGGACGACGACAGCGTGGACGATTCCCGCCAACCAGGCGCTGAACGTTCATCCCGACGTCATCTATGCGCTGGTGGACACGCCGTGCGGGCACCTGCTGCTCGCGCAGGATCTCGTCGCCGCATGTCTCGCGCGTTACGGCCTGACCGGCACCATTGTCGCAACCACGCGAGGTGCGTGCCTCGAGCGCATCGCCTTCCACCATCCGTTCTACGATCGCGCCTCCCCGGTCTACCTCGGTGATTTCGTCACCTGTCTCTTATACACATCTCCGAGCCCACGAGACGGAGAGACTCATCTCGTATGC
>JBKPOL010000107.1:0-5113 GCA_046733075.1 Pseudomonadota bacterium
GATCGTGCATGACACCACCGGCACTTCTGCGCAGGATTACGCGAAGATCCGCGCATCGAAAGGCGCGCCCGGATTCGACGTTGCGGCGGCCCTGAGTCCGCCCGAAGTCCTCCTGGGCTCCAAGGAAGGGCTGCTGGAAAAGATCACCGAGAAGGAAGTGCCGAACGTCCGGTTCACATGGGAGAAGGCGCGGCAGTCGCTGCCGCCGACGGGCGCGATTCACACGCTCCAGTTCGATTCGTTGTTGTACAACAAGGACAAGGTCGAGAAGCCCCAGTCGTGGGCCGACTACTGGCAGCCGGACAAGCGTTACGGCGCGAAGATCAAAGGCCACGTGATCAACTACAACCCGGCCAATCTGCTGTCCGTCTATGCGCTCATCCACGCCGCGGAACTCGGCGGCGGCAGCGCTACGAACATGGATCCGGCGTGGGCGCTTCTGAAAGGACAAAAGCCGTACGTGGGCGTCGTCGTCACGGCGTCGGCGGAAGCGGCTCCGCATTTCGAAAGCGGCGAAGTGTGGCTTTCACCGTACTGGAGCGCGCGAGCCGGTTATTACATCAGTCGCGGCATTCCCTACGGCATGATTGTTCCCAAGGAAGGCGTGATCGCGAACATCGACGCCGCGTCGGTGCCGGTCGGCGCGAAGAACAAGAAGCTCGCCTATGAATTCATCAACTTCATGCTCGAGCCCTCGACGCAGCGGGATTGGTGCATCGCCTATTTCTGCAGTCCGGGACGCGGCGACCTGACTGATTGGCCCAAAGGCTTTGCCGAGTCGCAGATCGTCACGAACGAACAGTTCGCATCCGTGAAGCTCCCCGACCTCGATGCCATCGGGAACAACCGGCGCGATTGGACGCTGCGATGGCAGGAGATCATGGGTTAGGCCCGGTCGGGCTCGTTGCTTTGGCGAGCGGACGGGCGGCGTCGCGGCCCGCACCGGCTTCCTCGCATGAGTGAGCCGCACCTCGGACTCCAGGCGACCCGGCCGTGGATCCTGATCATCGTCCCGGCCGCCGTGCTGCTCGCGTTCTTCGTGTTGCCGAACGCATTGTTGCTCTCGGCCAGCTTTCTCAGGTCGGAAGCGCAGCAACTTACGTCGCAGCCGACGCTCGACAACTACCGCTTTCTCTTCACGCGGCCGCTGTACGTCGAACTGTTCATCCGCACGTTCGCCGTGGGCGTGTCGGTCGCCACGCTCGACGTGCTCCTCGGCTACCCGCTCGCCTATTTCCTCGTCCGGACGCGAAGTCGGTGGAAGGGACTGCTGATCGCGCTGTCGCTCGCGCCGCTCCTCGCAAGCGTCGTCGTGCGCACCTACGGCTGGTACATCATCCTGAACCGCTTCGGCTTCGCCAATGACGTGCTGCTCGGCCTCGGCATGATCGACGAGCGGATAGCTTTCATGCCGAGCACCGGCGCGATCATCGTCGGGCTCGCGCACGCGCTGCTGCCGTATGCGGTGCTGACGATCATGGGCTCGGTGAACGGGATCAATCCTCATTTCGAATCGGCGGCGATGAGCCTCGGCGCGAACCGCACACGCACGTTCCTGCACGTCGTGCTGCCGTTGAGCGTGCCGGGCATCGCAGGTGCGTTCCTCATCGTGTTCTCGATTGCAATCAGCGCGTATGCGACACCGGCAATCCTCGGTGGCCCGGCCACACAGGTGGCGGCAACGGCGATCTACAACTTCATCATCCAGCTCCTCGACTGGTCGCTCGGCGCCGCGCTCGCCGTTATCCTGATCGTCGCTTCGCTGCTGCTGCTCTATGCGGCGGGACGCCTCGGCGCCCGGCGCGCTGCATGAGGTTCTCCTTCGCGCGCTGGCGTGCGACCGCCGCACCATGGGCGCTGCTGCGCACGTTCGTGATCTTCGTCTACGCCTTCTCGCTGGGGCCGATCCTGATCACCGCCGCCGTCTCGTTCAACGGCTCGAATCGCTCGTTCTTCCCGCCGCGCGGCTTTTCATTTCGCTGGTGGGAGAGGGCGCTGGCGCCGGAATGGCTTGATCCGCTGCTGTTCAGCCTGAAGCTCGGTGCGCTTGCGGCCGTCGCGAGCACGTTGCTTGCACTACCGCTCGCCTTTGCACTGCATCGCTATCGCTTCCGCGGCCAGCAGGCGTTGCTTGCGCTCACGCTCGGTCCGCTGATGATGCCGACACTCGTCACGGGCGTCGGATTGCTGCAGCTCTTCCAGTCGCTCGGTTGGCGGGAATATCTCGGGTTTACCGGACTGCTGATCGGCCACGTCGTCATCTGCATGCCGTTTGCGGTGCGCACGGTGTCGGTCAGCCTGCACACGGTCCCGCCGAACGTCGAGCTCGCCGCGGCGAGTCTCGGTGCGACGGGGTTTGCAACGTTGCGCCACGTCGTCTTTCCGCTGATCAAGACGGGCGTCATTGCGGGTGCCGTCTTCGCGTTCATCCATTCGTTCACCGACGTCAACCTGTCGATCTTTCTCGCGCGTCCCGGCCAGACGCCGGTGACCGTGAAGATTCTCGGCTTCCTCGAATTCGGCTTTGCGCCAACGCTCGCCGCCGTCTCCGTGATCACGTTGCTGCTGCCGCTCGTCCTCGTTGCCGTCGTCGAGCGGATCAGCGGTCTCGGCGATTTCATCTACGGCGAGGGCCGCCGTGGCTGACGCGGCCCTCGAGCTCATCGGACTCGAGAAGCACTATGGCGGGGCCGCGGCCGTTGCTGGCATCGACTTGACTGTCAATGAGGGCGAGTTCGTCACGCTGCTCGGTCCATCCGGGTGCGGAAAGACGACTACGCTCGCACTCGTCGCCGGGTTCCTGCCACCCACGGCAGGCGAAATTCTGCTTAAAGGCAAGTCAGTCGCCGATCTGCCGGCCTTTCGCCGTGACATCGGAGTCGTGTTCCAGGATTACGCGCTTTTCCCGCACATGACAGCCGCCGAGAACGTCGCGTTCGGCCTGAAGATGCGCCGTGTCCCTTCGTCTGAAACGGCGAAGCGCGTGAACGAAGCGCTCGACCTGATGCAACTCGCGGGCCTGGGTGAGCGCCGGCCGCTGCAGATGTCGGGTGGGCAGCGCCAGCGCGTGGCGCTCGCGCGCGCGCTCGTGATCAACCCGACGGTGCTGCTGCTCGACGAACCGTTGTCAAACCTCGACCTCAAGCTGCGCGAGGAGATGCGCGTCGAGATCGTCGCGATCCAGCGCCGCCTCGGCATCACGACGGTATTCGTCACGCACGATCAGGGCGAAGCGCTCGTCATGTCCGATCGCATCGCGGTCATGAACGCCGGGCGCATCGAGCAGATCGGCGACCCGGCGGAGATCTACGAGCGGCCTGCGACACGATTCGTCGCCGAGTTCATCGGCCGTACCAACCTCCTGAGCGGCCTCGTCACGGCGGAACGGGGTGTTCGCACCAGTGGCGGTCTCCATCTCCCCGTTCCCGTTCCCGATACGCTCGTCACCGGCAGCGCTGTGCACGTCGCCGTGCGCCCCGAGCGCACGCAGCTTGCCCGACAGAATCCGGGGCAGGGGCTCGTGCTCGCCGCGAAGGTGCGCCAGGTGTTTTATCTCGGCGCCACGCTCGAATTTCGTCTCGACCTGCCGGGCGGGGAGCGCGGCGTGGTCGAAGCGCCCAACAATGCGTCCGCGGCGCGGTTCGAGCCCGGCGACGATGTCTGGCTGGTTGCGTCCTTCGACGATTGCCGCGTGCTGCCCGCGCGTTCTGCGTCGAGCGGTTGACGCTGTTCGCGTCAGGCGAGCGCGAAATCCGGGCGCAGCGTTTCGCGCTCCGCCATGAGCGGCGTCTCGCCTTCGAGCGTGGTCCGGTACATCAAGCGCTCATACTTCGCATCGTCAAATCGCGTCGCGCAATGCTGGACGCAGCGGTTGTCCCACAGCAGCGCGTCGCCGACGCGCCAGACGTGCCGGTAGACGAATTCAGGCCGGATCGCGAAATCCTTGAGATAGTCGATCAGCTCCTGGGCCTCGCGATCATCCATCCCGTCGATCTTGTATGCCCAGCGCCCGATATAGAGGGAGGTCCCGCCGGTGTGCGGATGGCGGCGTGCGATCGGATGCCAGACGTCCGGCCGCGCCTTCTTCTGCTCCTTGGTGAGCGGACCGAGGTGAGGATAGTAGACCTCGTGAAAGCGCGCGCGGCTGAAGCAGGCGCGTCGTCCCATGATCCGGCGGCGTACCTCCCTCGGCAGCGCGGCAAATGCCGCGTAGGTATCCGCGTAGAGCGTGTCGCCGTCGCTCGGAGGAAGCCTGATCGCGTGGATGAACGAGCCGGCGTTCGGCAGGACCTTGTCCTCTCCATCGGAGTGCCAGCCCCAGCCCGCCCGCTTCATGCCGATCGGCTTGTTGTCCTTCTCGACGTTCGACACGACGAGCACTTCGGGAAAGTCGGGAAGATTGAATTCCGGCGGCTCCATGGTGTGGAGCGGTCCGAATCGCCGTGTGAACGCGACGTGCTGTGCGGGGGTCCAGCTCGTGTCGCGGAAGAGCAGGATGCTGTAGCGATGCCGGGCGGCCTCGATTGCCGCGAACGTCGCGTCATCGACGTCGCGCGCAAGATCGACGCCGACGACTTCGGCGCCGAACGTTTCGTGCAGGGGGCGAAATTGCAGGGCCATCGGGACGACCGGTGGTTGGCGTGAATGCCGTGCGTCAATGATAACGCCGCAGCGAACGGGATCGCGACTCTGCCGTCGGGGCGTCGCCCCACGCATAGCCCGCTGGCGTGCGTGCAGCCATTCCGCTTTCATCGCAGCGCATGGGCGACGCTCACACCCAACGCGAGAACACTTACGGCAGCGGCCGGTGGGAGCGCTGCGATGCGAATGCTGAACTCGACTCAGCGCTTTCCGTAGAGCGTGCGGAATTCCTTGACGTCGGCGACGGCGCCGTCGCGCAACCGCGAGATATCGCTGCCGGCGTTCACGAACTGGTATCCGCGCGCGAACATGTCTTTCCACGTGCAGCCGGGGTGTGGAACGGTCCCCATCGGACGGCCCGCTGCGCGGATGCGCGCTTCGGCATGCTCGATCAGTCGCGCGACCTCCGGGTGCTTGAGATTGCCGAGCTGGCCGACGGTCGCCGAGAGATCGAACGGCCCGATGAACAACA
>JBKPOL010000108.1:0-7725 GCA_046733075.1 Pseudomonadota bacterium
GACTACATGAGGTCCAACGCCGGAATGAACGAAGGCCTGGCCAACACCGAAATCGACCGTTATATCGTGGGACCTGGACAGGCGCTCGGGTCCAAGCTGGGCGAGCTCGAGATCAAGGCGCTCCGCGCAAAGGCCAGCGCCACGCTCGGCGACCGTTTCGACATTCGCCGCTTCCATAATGCGGTCCTCGACGACGGCGCGTTGCCGCTCGACGTGCTCGAGCAGCGTATCAACGTCTGGATCGATCGAGAGATGTCGCGGGCGGATAATGCGCGCAGGGCGGCGTCGGCCGCGCACTAGGTCGTAATCGACCAGGTCCTCGATGGCGAATGCGAACGACTCCCGGCGCATCGGCTGGATCGGCGTGGGCCGCATGGGTTACGCGATGGCCGAGCGGCTGGCCAAGGGCGGGGCGGACCTTACCGTGTGGAACCGCACGCGCGCCAAGGCCGAGCCGCTCGCGAAGGTCGGTGCGAAGATCGCGGACAACATCGCCGACCTCGCGGCATGCGACATCGTGTTCGTGATGGTCGCCGCGTGGAAGGACGTCGCGGAAGTCGTCACCGGCGCGCGCGGGCTGTTGTCGGGTCGCGCGTCCAACGTGAAGCTCGTCGTCGAATGCTCGTCGATTTCGCTCGAAGGATCGGCCGAGCTGCGGCAAACCCTTCGCGCGCGGAGCATCGATCTGCTTGCGGCTCCCGTCTCCGGCAACGCGAAGGTCATCAAGGCCGGCCGGCTGTCGTTCGTGTGCTCGGGTCCGCGCGCCGCGTTCGATGCCGCCCTTCCGTACCTGCAGATGATCGGACCTGCGGCGAGCTACGTCGGCGAGGGCGAGCTCGCTCGCATCGTCAAGATCTGCCACAACGTTTTCCTCGGCGTCGTCACGCAGTCGCTCGCCGAGGTCACGATCCTTGCGCAAAGGGCAGGCGTCCCCCGGCACGCCTTCCTCGACTTCATGAACCAGAGCGTGCTGGGTTCGACGTTTTCGCGGTACAAGACGCCCGCATTCGTGAACCTCGATTTCAGCGTCACGTTCTCGCCCGAGCTGCTGCGCAAAGACCTCGATCTCGGACTCGACGCCGCGCGCCGCTTCGACGTGCCGATGCCGCTTGCGTCGCTGACGCGGGACGCCGTGCAGACGATGATCGGGCACGGCCTGGGCGACAAGGATTTCGCGCAGTTGTTGACAGTGGTCGCGAAGGCGAGCGGCATCGAGCTGTCACCGGAGAACGTCCCGGTGGGTGATGGTCTTTCGGAAAAGGCGGCTGACGCGTAACGCTTCACGCGGGCAAGCATGATGGAGGATCGATGAAAGTCGCAATGCGTATCTTCGCCGTCGTCGTCGGTGCCCTCCTCACCGTGGGCGCCGTGTTCGGGCAGAGCTGGCCGACGAAGCCGGTCAAGCTCGTCGTTCCCTTTACTGCGGGCAGTGCAACGGACATCCTTGCGCGCGCGTTCGGGCAGAAGCTCTCGGAGATGTGGGGACAGCCGGTCGTCATCGAGAATCATCCGGGTGCGGGCGGCACGATCGGCGCGGGCATCGTCGCGAAGGCGGCGCCGGACGGATACACGCTGCTCGTGCATTCGGCCGGCTACGCCGTGAATCCGTGGATCTACCCCAACCTTCCGTATGACACGAACAAGGAGTTCGTCGAGATCGCACCGCTCGGCGGGCAGCCCAATGTGCTGGTCGTTGCGCCGGAGACGAATATCAAATCGGTGCGGCAACTCATTGCCGACGCGAAGGCCAAGCCCGGCAGCATGAACTACGGATCGGCCGGTTCGGGGAGCGGCACGCATATCAATGCCGAGAAATTCCGCCTCGCGACCGGCATCGACGCCGTGCACATCCCGTACAAGGGCACGCCGGAGGCGCTGAAGGACACGATGACCGGTCGCATCACGTATTTCTTTTCCCCGATTTCCGCCGCGCTGCCGCAGATCAAGGACGGCAAGCTCATCGCGCTCGCGGTGAGCAGCGCGAAGCGTTCGTCGGCATTGCCCGATGTGCCGACGATCGCCGAAAGCGGGCTGCCCGGATTCGACTACAACCTGTGGGTGGCCCTGTTCGGTCCCGCGAGCCTCCCCGCCGATCTGGTCACGAAGATCAACGCGGACGTCCAGAAAATCGTCGCGTTGCCCGACATCCGCGAGCGTCTCGCGGGCCTCGGCGCGGAGCCGATGCCCATGAGCGCACCGGAGTTTCGCAAGTTCGTCCGCGACGAGATCCAGGTGTCGGAGAAGATCGTCAAGGCAGCCGGGATCGTCGCGCAGTGACGCGCACCAAAGGGGAACGGACATGATCGCAAGAACGCCGGATGAGCTCGACACGCTGTTTGCGAAGGCGCTGAACGCGGGTGATCTTGACGCATTGATGTCGCTGTACGAACCCGATGCGTCGCTGATGCCGTCGCCCGGGAACGTGGTGGTCGGCAAGGTTGCGATACGCGCGGCGCTGGCCGGATTCATTGCGGCCAAGCCGAGGATGACGCTCAATGCGCGCACGCTGTCGCAAACGGGCGATCTCGCGCTCGTGACCGCGGAATGGCAACTCGCGATGAGCGATCAGGAAGGCAAGCCCGTGGCGATGACCGGGCAGAGCGTCGAGGTGCTGCGCCGCCAGGGGGATGGTCGCTGGTTGTTCGCGATCGATTTTCCCTTCGGCGTTGCCGGGACACCTGATTGAACCGAGTTGTCGTGCGGGTGACGTGACGTGGATTGGGGAGGGCTGCGACGAACCGGGCCGATCGGCACGCGGTTCGGCTTCGATCGCGGACGGCCGATCGACCGTCGCTACATCGAAACTTTTCTCGAAACGCACCGCGGGGACGTCGCGGGACGCGTCCTCGAGATCGGCGATGCAAACTACACGCGACGCTTCGGCGGCGATCGCGTGACGCGCGCCGACATCTACGATCGTCCGGGCAACACCCAGGCGTCGCTCACCGGCGACCTGGGAGCCAACGCCAACCTGCCCGCGGCCGCCTTCAATTGCATGATCGTCTGCCAGACGCTGCTCTTCATCTACGATGTGCGGCGTGCGATGCGGAACCTGCGAGCGGCGCTGCGACCGGGTGGCGTGCTGCTCCTGACCGTGCCCGGAATCAGCCAGATCGTGCGCGAGGACATGGACCGCGAAGGCGATTTCTGGCGCTTCACGACGCGCTCGCTCGCCGATCTCGCCGCGGAATGCTTCGACCCTGCGCGAATCGACGTGCGCTCGTGGGGCAACGTGCTCGCATGCGTCGCATTCCTGCACGGGCTCGCGCAGGAGGACCTGCGCGGCGACGAATTGGACGTCTGCGACCCGGATTTCCAGCTGATCGTTTCGCTGCGCGCCGCGGCGTGATCGGTTCTACATCGTCACGTTGACGGAGCCGCCGTCGATCACCAGGTTCTGCCCGATGATGAAACCGGCATCGACGCTGCAGAGGAACGCACACGCCTTGCCGAACTCCTCGGGAGTGCCGAACCGCCCGGCCGGATTCTCCGCGACGCGCGCTGCAAGAAACGTCTCGTAGTCCTGGCCCGCCTTGGCGGCGAGCTTGCGGATTCCATCGGCCTGCCGGTCCGTCAGGAACGGACCCGGGAGCAGATTGTTGATGACCACGTTGTGCCGCGCGACCTGCCGCGCAAGGCCGGCGACGAAGCCCGTGAGGCCCGCGCGTGCTCCGTTCGACAGGCCGAGATGCGCAAGCGGCGCCTTCACCGATCGCGACGTGATGTTGACGATGCGCCCGAACTTTCGCGCGATCATGCCGTCGACCACGCTGCGGATCAGCATGATCGGCGTCACCATGTTGTCGTTGACGGCCTTCTGCCATGCGGCTTCGTCCCAGTCGCGGAAGTCGCCGATCGGCGGGCCGCCGGCGTTGTTGACAAGGATGTCCGGCGAAGGGCAGGCAGCGAGGACTTTTTCGCGACCTTCCCGCGACGTGATGTCCGCTTCGACGGTGACGACGTTCACGCCCGTCTTGCGGCGGATCTCCTCGGCCGTTGCGGACAACGCCTGCGCGCCGCGCGCATTGATGACGACGTTCACGCCTTCGTTGGCGAGCGCCATTGCGCATCCCTTGCCGAGGCCCTGGCTTGCCGCGCACACGATCGCCGTCCTGCCGCCGATGCCGTAGTCCATGCTCAAACTCCGGAAAGATGCGGCGCCGGCCGCTTGTGGAACGTTCCGCCCTTCATAATCGCGATGAGCTTCTGCGCGTCCTCGAGGATGCGCAGATCGGAAAGCGGGTCACCGTCGACCAGCAGCAGGTCCGCGAGGTAGCCTTCGCGGACCTGACCGAGCTCGCTTCCCATCCCCATGATCTCGCCGCCCATCCGTGTCGCGCCGACGATCGCTTCCATCGGCGTGAAGCCGAGCAGTTCAACGAAGTACCCGAGGTCGCGCGCATTCGCGCCGTGGGGATTCCACATGAAGCCGTAGTCGCCTCCCGGCAGCACGCGCACACCGCGCGTCTTGAGCGCCTTCATGACGTCGATCGTCTTCTGGAGATCGTTCTCGATCCGCCGCTTCATCGCATCCGTCGAAGGCAGCCCGAATTTCCCGGCGTCGCGCAGGCGCGTCACGGTCACTGAAAGTGCGGGCGCGATGAATACATCGTCCTTATGCGCCTCGAGCAGGTCGAGCGCTTCCGAATCCGCGTAGCTCGCGTGGTAGAGGACATCGACGCCATGACGCAGGCACATCTTGATCGACTCGGCGCTCCGCGCGTGCGCCGCAACGACGCGCTCGTGCGCGCGCGCCACCTCGCACACGGCGGCCACTTCGTCGTCGGTCATCAGCGTGCGCGCCGACGGCACGGCGGGCGTCGACGTATCGCCGGACGGCACGATCTTCAGCACGTCCACGCCTTCGCGGCACGCCTCGCGCGCGGCGCGCCGGAACTCGACGGGCCCGTCGCACGGCAGCGTGTACATCGCCTCACCGGGATCGAGATGCATCTGGCGCAGATCGCCGACACCCCCGGTCACGGTGAATTGCACGCTGGCGGCGCGAAGACGCGGGCCCGGATGCTCGCCGCGGTTGATGGCATTGCGCACGACAACGTCCAGTCTCGGCTTGGTCGCCGCCGCGCTGAAACACGACGTAAAGCCCTGGTCGAGATAGAGCTTCGCGTGCTTCAGCGTCAGCAGCAGGTGCTCTTCGACCGGCAGCGTCGAGAAGGCGGCGGGCGTTGCCTGGTCGACGAACGACAGGTGGGCGTGCGGTTCGATCAATCCGGGCATCAGCGTCGCACCACGGCAGTCGATGACATCGTCGCCATGTTCCGACATCGCGGATGCGCTTCCTTCACCGTTCGAGCCCGATTCGTTCAGCCGCGCGATGGAGGCGATCCGTCCGTCTGCGACACGGACATCTGCGGAATACGGCGGCTTCCCGCTGCCGTCGATGACATTGACGTTGCGAAACAGAATGGACGTCATGGCGACTCCACGTTGCGTTGAACCGTTGCCTCAGCGGCGATCATACGGTCGAGGCCTTGCTCGAGTCGCGTCGTCGGCACAGCGCCCAGCAGCGAAACGATCCCGTCGTTGACGAGACCCCAACCGCTCGGCGGAGTTTCGGCAGCCACCGGTTCCGCAACGAGGTCTGGGTAGCGACGTTGCAGATGCGCGAATGCATCGCGCACGAAGCGTCGGTCGCCGACCATGTTCAGCGCACCGAATGTCGGCAGGCGCCGATCGAGCGATCGCAGCAGCACAGCCGCCGCATCGTCTACCCAGGTCCAGTCGATCGCGGCGTCAAAATCCGGATAGCGCACGTGCCGCTCACCCGCAATGACCTGCTCAATGACGTGCTGCACGTCGCGCCAGCCGCGCTTGCGTCCGGGGCCATACACCCAGCCAAAACGGAGCGCGAGATAGCGCGGCGCGCCGTGGCGTGTGCTCATTGCGCGTGCCAGTTGTTCACCAAACGCCTTCGTCACGCCGTAGATGCTGCGAGGTTCGAGCGGCGTCGCGTCGCCGCTGCCTTGCGCACACGGGCCCACCGCTGCGTTCGAGCTTGCGTAGACGACGCGCTCCACGCCTGCGCGCTCAGCCGCCAGGAAAAGCGCGGCCGTACCAAGCGCGTTCACGCGCACTGCGTCGAGCGGATCGTCGTCGGCCGCTGTCGTGAGGTGCGCGGCGAGGTGCACGATGGCGCGGGGCTGCGTGGCCGCAACGGCCACGCCGAGCGCAACCGGGTCGCCGACGTCGCAGACGATATCCGCGCGCTCATGGGCATCGAGCGAGAGCGTCTCGTGGCCGGACGCGCGCGCTTGCTTCACCAGCGCCGATCCCAGAAATCCGGTCCCGCCGGTCACGACGACGGGGCCCGACGGATTCAGTTTCAGTATTTGATGACTCCGAGCCGCTTGAATGCGTCGTGGATCCGCTCGGCGTACGTGTTGAACGTCGGATACTCGCCGAGATGAGCCGGACGCGGTCGGGGTAGATCGATGGGAATCTCTTCGACAATCTTCCCCGGGCTCGGCGACATCACGAGCACGCGGTCGGAGAGCCCGACCGCTTCCTCGACGCTGTGCGTGATGAACAGCACCGTCTTGCGAGTCTCGAGCCACAGAACCTCGAGATCGTGGCGGATCTGCGTGCGGGTGATCGCGTCGAGGGCGCCGAACGGCTCGTCCATCAGCAGGACCGACGGCTCGTGAATCAGCGCGCGGGCGATCGAGACGCGCTGGCGCATGCCGCCGGAAAGCTGGTGCGGGTACCGGTCCGCCGCATGAGCAATGCCGATCTTCTCCATCAGCGCGAGCGCGTCGCGGCGTCCCTGTGCGAGCGGCAGCCCGCGAATCTGATGCTGGAGCAGGATGTTGTCGAGTGCCGTGCGGAATTCGAGCAGCAGGTGATCCTGGAAGACGATGCCGACGTCGGTGATCGGCGCTTCGAGCTTGCGGCCTCCGATGTGAATGGCGCCCTCCGTCGCAGGCGTCAGACCCGCCGCGATCAGCATCAGCGTGCTCTTGCCGCACCCGGATGGACCGATCAGCGACACGAACTCGCCGCCGGCGATCGCGAACGACACGTCCTCGATCGCCGTGAACGGACGTGCCTTGCCCGGGAAGCGTTTCGTGATCCCGTGCCCTTCAATCGGGGCGCCGCCCGACGCGGTCGTCGGTCGCGGCGTGTCTATGGCAGCCTCGGTCACGCGCACTTGGGCGGATTCGCCGGAAGCAGATCGACGGTGTAGTAGTCCGTAACCGGTTTGGTCGTCGGCAACTCCAGGTACTTGGTGAGGAGCGTGTACGTAGCCTGCCAGTTCTGCTCGGGAACGCGACCGAAGCCGGTCGAGGTCGGCGCGCAGACGAGCTTCAGGTCGACCTCGAGCTGCTTCTGGATCTGCTCCTTGGTCGCTGCGGGAAACATCTTGACGACCGCTTCCGACGCGGCCGCGGGATCCTTGCGTGCGGCGTCCCACCCTTCGAGGCTCGCCGCGACGAACTTGCGGTAGAGGTCGGGATCGGCGGCGATCTTGTCATCGCGCGCGATGATCGACAGGCCGACGGTCGGCACGCCGACGTCCCGATAGAGGATGTCGCGCACCTTGAAGCCGCGATCGCGCAACTGCACCGACTGGAAATCCGCGCCGCCGAGAATCGCGTCGACCTTCTTCTCGATCAGCGCGCCCACGAAGGCCGACGGATCGATGCTGATCGTGTTGAACTTCTGCGGATCGATATTGTTCGCGGCGAGGATTGCGTTCAACAGGGT
>JBKPOL010000109.1:0-3191 GCA_046733075.1 Pseudomonadota bacterium
CGTCAACCAGCGTGTAGGCCATCTCGCCACGTGATTTGTTGACCATGTTATGGATGTTGAGCCCGGCACGTGCCATTGCGGTGGAGATCTGCCCGAGCATGTTCGGGACATTGGCGTTCGCGATCGCGACACGATAGGGCGATTCACGCATCATCTCCACGCTCGGGAAGTTGACGGCATTGCTGATGGTGCCGTGCTCGAAAAACGCGCGAAGCTGGTCAACGGCCATGACTGCGCAGTTTTCCTCGGCCTCCTCGGTGGAAGCGCCGAGGTGCGGAAGTGCGATCACGTTGGGCTGGCCGAGCAGTACTTTGCTCGGGAAATCGCACAGGTAGTACTTGAGTCGCGTTTGCCGCAGCGCATCCACGACCGCGTCTTCATCGACGATGGCGTGCCGCGCGAAATTGAGGAGCGATGCTCCCGGTTTTATGACAGCGAGTCGACGCGCATCGACAAGGTTGCGCGTGACGTCGAGCAACGGCACATGTAGCGTCACGAAATCCGCTTGTCGAAGTAGATCCTCGAGCGAATTCGCCTTGCGCACGGAGGAGGGCAGGCGCCATGCCGCTTCCACCGTGATTTCCGGATCAAACCCAACGACGTTCATGCCGAGTTTGATGGCGGTGTCCGCAACGAGGCTGCCGATTGCCCCGAGTCCGACGATGCCGAGCGTTCTTCCGGCTAACTCGCCACCGGCGAACTGGCGCTTGCCATCTTCGACCATCGCTTCGAGATCGGCTGCACCTCCATCGAGCTGCGACACGTAGCGCAAGGCGGGAACAATGTTGCGTGCGGCGAGCAGAAGTGCGCCGAGCACGAGCTCCTTGACAGCGTTCGCGTTCGCCCCCGGAGCATTGAAGACGGGCACGCCCCGTCGCGACATTTCCTCTACGGGAATGTTGTTGGTGCCGGCGCCTGCGCGGGCGATGGCGCGCACGTGCGCGTCAATCGTCGATCGATGGAGATCGCGGGAACGGACAAGAATCGCATCCGGGCGCTCGATGGCGTCGCCAACCTCATATCGATCGTCGGGAAAGCGCTGCAGTCCTGAGGGAGAGATCGCATTGAGAACCCGGATTCGGTACTTCGGTCGCGTCATCGTTGGATGCACCGTCAATGAGGGTCGCGTCGATCAACCGCGCCGAGCTCGCCTGGCTTCCGCAGCATCTTGTCGACTTCGGCGGCATGCAATTCCTCGGCGTGAATCATCTGCCGCGCGAACTCTTCCAACGCGACATAGCGCCCGCCGACGAGATCGAGCAGCTCGCGATACATGACGAGCGCTTCGGCCTCCGTGTTGAGCGACTCGCGCAGCATGGAGCCGATGTCGAGCTGGTGGGAATCGAGCAGCTTGCCGATTTCCAGTGACGGATAAGCGCCGAGCGTTGTAATCCATTCGCCGACTTGCTGCGCGTGAACCAGCGCTTCATCCGCCTGCGCACGGAGCCACGACACGATCGGAATGCGGCCGTAGCCGAATACCAGAAATGAATAGTGTGTGTAGCGCACGACGCCGGCGAGCTCGGACTCCAAAAGCCGATTCAACGTCGCTACGACGCGGTCGCGGTCGATATCGGGCATGTATATCTCCTCGTGTGTGACGTCCCAACATAGTGCAGGGCGGGCACGGTTACAAGCGGCGGGCATCTGACGCATGATAAAATTGCGCCCTTGCGCCCGTAGCTCAGTTGGATAGAGTACCTGGCTACGAACCAGGGGGTCGTGGGTTCGAATCCTGCCGGGCGCGCCAATCAATCAAGGGCTTACAGCGATGTAGGCCCTTTTTTATGACCCCCTGGTTTGGGACCAGGAGGTCGCGCGTACAGAAAAATTCGCTTCGCGTTCGCTTCGGTTTGGGATGTGTGTACTGAGTGGCAGACGTCGCCTCCGACTGATCAGCGCACCGGGTGATCGCGTTCTGGCTTAGTTCGTCGGGGCCTTGGCGTTTGACGCGGCGATTGCGGCAAGAGGTACTTTGGAAACGAGGAGCACCTTTCGCCCCTGCTGCGCGAGCACACCATCCTGTTTCACGACCTTGACATCGAAAGTTGCGACGGCCTGCGTCGGACGGGACCGACTATCGCGCAGTTCGACCAGCTGGTAGTCCACGAAGATGGTGTCGCCCACGAATATAGGGCCGACAAACTTCCAATCGTCGATTCCTAGAAACGCCACAGCCGTCTCTCGCATTTCTCCGGTCCGCGGCCACATGAGGCCGTGGGCGTAGGTGAGGCCGAGCAGTCCATGTGCAATTCTTCGGCCGAACTGACTGCTTTTTGCGTATACGTCGCTCGTGTGCAACTCGGAATAGTCGCCGGTCAGCCCGGAGAAGCCGACAAGATCCGCATCGGTGATGGTCCGTCCGGGGCTTCTAAACTTCATTCCAACAAAGAGATCGGCAAAGGCATAGCTGAGCCGGGGGCGTTCTTTCTGATTCATCAAATTCTCCTCGGGGATACGCCGCAGACGCGACGGGTGCACTAAGCGAATGGTCGCCAGGGCCTAGACGGCTGTGCGATGCCGAGCGATGCAGACGTCGAGAACTTCGCTGCCGTCGCGTGTCCACCAGTCCTTGGCGGAGAAGATCTCTACCTCGCACAGGCCGTCGAAACCAGCCGCTTCAACCCAGCCGCGCAGCTTGGGGATGTCGATCACGCCATCCCCCATCATTCCGCGCTCGGTGAGAACGTCTTTCGTCGGGACGAGCCAGTCGCAGACGTGGAAGGCCATGAGACGCCCTTTTCTAGCCCGTTGCGTCTGCGCTTGCAGTTCGGGATCCCACCAGAGGTGATGCACGTCGAACGCGACGCCTAAGTATCCGCTGACATCGGGGTCCAACTCATCGCAGATATCCAGTGCATGGCGCAGCGTGTTCACGCATGCTCGGTCAGCGGCCAGAACAGGGTGCAGGGGCTCGATGAGGAGAGGAGTTTTCAGAACTTTGGCGTACTCCAGCAATGCTGCGATTCCTTCTACCACCTGGGCGCGTGCGCCTTCCATGTCCTTGCTGCCGTTCGGAAGTCCACCTACCACGAGCGCCATGCCTGCCGCACCGAGTTCGGTGGCCTCTTCGAGCGCACGCCGGTTTTCATTGATGGCCAGTGGATCCTTTTCATCCGAAGTCGTGAAAAAGCCACCTCGGCAATAGCCGGACACCGCAATGCCGGCATCCTTGAACCAGGACCGCGCTA
>JBKPOL010000110.1:0-4170 GCA_046733075.1 Pseudomonadota bacterium
ATGTTGTACGTGCGGCATGCGGCCCTCGTGTCCATGACTTCGAGACCGACGCGCGCGTAGAAGAGCGGACCGGTCAGCCGAGGGTGGGGGAAGCGCTGGGTGGCGCCAGTGCCGAGCAGGACGATTTCCGGTGCGTCGGCGAGCAGACGCTCGAAATCGGCGGCGACGAGGCCTTCCCACCCGTTCGGCGCGAACCCAAAGGTGACCGCGCCCGCTCGCAGGACGAGGTTCTCGTGATAGTCCTGCGTTCCGACGCGGATCCACCCGGGACCGCTTCCGGTGACGATGTTCGACGCAGGTGCCTGAAGGTGAAACTTCATTGCAACAGCAGCGCCGACGTCGATCGGCTACGAGGATTGTGCATTGCGGTAAACCCGTGAATTGGCTACGATTGTAGTTCTTCCCGATCTCTCGTCGCTCGGACGGTTCCGGGCGCTTACGAAAGACCCGCATGGCATCTCTTCCGCAGACTCAGTTCGCGCGTATCGAGCGCCTCCCGCCTTACGTATTCAGCATCACCACCGAACTCAAGATGGCCGCGCGCCGGCGAGGCGAGGACATCATCGATTTCGGCATGGGCAATCCGGACGGTGCCACGCCGGCGCATATCGTCAACAAGCTCGTGGAGACGGTGCAGCGCGGAGACACGCACGGCTATTCCGTCTCCAAGGGCATTCCACGCCTGCGACGTGCGATCTGCCATTGGTACGACCGGCGGTGGGGCGTGCCGTTCGATCCCGAAACGGAGGCGATCGTCACGATCGGTTCTAAGGAGGGCATAGCGCATCTCGCGCTGGCAACGCTCGGCCGCGGCGATACGGTGCTCGTGCCGAATCCGAGCTACCCGATCCACATCTACGGTCCCGTCATTGCGGGCGCCGACATCCGTCAGGTTCCACTGACGCCCGACGTCGACTTCTTCGCCGAGCTCGAGCAGACGATCAAGCTGTCGGTTCCCAAGCCCAAGATGCTGATCGTCAATTTCCCGGCCAATCCGACCGCGCAGTGCGTCGAGCTGCCATTCTTCGAAAAGCTCATCGCGCTCGCGAAGGAGTACGGGATCTGGGTCGTTCACGATCTGGCCTACGCGGACATTTGCTTCGATGGATGGCGCCCCCCGTCGATCATGCAGGTGCCGGGCGCGCGCGACGTCGCCGTCGAGTTCTTCACGATGTCGAAGAGCTACAACATGGCGGGCTGGCGCATCGGTTTCATGGTCGGCAATCGCGACCTCGTCTACGCGCTATCGCGAATCAAGGGTTATCACGATTACGGTACGTTCACGCCGATCCAGGTGGCGGCGATCGCCGCGCTCGAGGGTCCGCAGGATTGCGTGGTCGAAATCGCGCAGCGCTATCAGAAGCGGCGCGACGTGCTGGTCAAAGGATTGCAGGAAGCGGGCTGGAACGTGGACGTGCCGAAGGCTTCCATGTACGTCTGGGCGCGCATCCCCGAGCCGTACATGAAGATGGGCTCGCTCGAGTTTGCGAAGCACATCCTCGCGAAGGCGAAGGTGTCCGTGTCACCGGGCATAGGCTTTGGCGAGTTCGGCGACGGTCACGTGCGCTTCGCGATGATCGAGAACGAGGCGCGCACGCGCCAGGCGATACGCGGCATCAAGCAGATGTTCCGCGAAGATGGCCTGCTTTGATGTCATCGCCGTCGCCGCCGCGGCTGACCTGCGCTTCGCTCGGGTCAGGCAAGTGACTGCGCGCGCCCGTCATGCAGACGGCCGATCGTGAAGGCGCTTCACGTCGGCCTGCTTGGCTTCGGCACCGTTGGCCGCGGCACCTGGGATGTCCTGCGCCGCAATGAAGAGGAGATCACGCGCCGCGCCGGTCGTCCCATTCGCATAACCTGGGTCGGGACGCGAACGCTCGAGCGTGCGCGTCAGGGCGCACGCGGCATCACCGGCGTGCAGTTCACGGACGATCCGGGACTGGTTGCGCGCCATCCCGACGTCGACATCGTCTGCGAGCTGATCGGGGGTATCGAACCGGCGCGCTCACTGGTGCTCGACGCGATCAAGCACGGCAAGCACGTCGTGACGGCGAACAAGGCGTTGCTCGCGCAGTACGGCAACGAGATCTTCGCCGCGGCCCACGCGAAAGGCGTGATGGTGGCGTTCGAGGGCGCGGTGGCGGGCGGCGTGCCGATCATCAAGGCATTGCGGGAGGGCTTGACCGCAAATAGAATCGAATGGATCGCGGGCATCATCAACGGCACGTCGAATTTCATCCTGTCGACGATGCGGGAGACGGGCGCGTCGTTCGAAGCGGTGCTGAAGGAGGCGCAGGCGCGGGGCTACGCCGAGGCGGACCCCTCATTCGACATCGATGGCATCGATGCCGCGCACAAGCTGACGATCATGTCGGCCATCGCTTTCGGCGTGCCGATGCAATTCGACAAGGCTTATGCCGAAGGGATTTCGGCGCTGACTCGTGAAGACCTTCGTTATGCTGAACAGCTCGGTTATAGGATCAAGCTGCTCGGCATCACGCGCCGCGCACGCAACGGGATCGAGCTCCGAGTGCATCCGACGTTGATTCCCGCGAAGCGCCTGATTGCGAACGTCGAGGGCGCGATGAACGCGGTGCTCGTCAAGGGTGACGCCGTGGGGTCGACGCTGTACTACGGGGCAGGTGCGGGTGCGGAGCCGACGGCGAGCGCGGTCATTGCGGATCTGGTCGACGTCACGCGAATGCATACGGCCGACCCGGAGCACCGCGTACCGCATCTGGCGTTTCAGCCGGATCAGCTCACCAATGTGCCGTTCCTGCCGATTGGTGACGTCGAAACCAGCTACTACCTGCGCATGCGCGTGCTGGATCGCCCCGGTGTTCTGGCTGACATCACCCGCATCCTCGCGGATCGCGAGATCTCGATCGATGCGATGATCCAGAAGGAACCGACCGAAGGGGAAGACCAGACCGACATCATTCTGCTCACCCACAAATCGATCGAGCACCGCGTGGTCGACGCCATCACGCGCATCGAATCGCTGCCTACGGTGCGCGGATCCGTCGTGCGCATCCGGCTGGAAGACCTCGGGTGAATGACGCGGGCAGTAACGGGGCGGTCGCTTCGGCGGAGGCCCGTCAGTTGTCCAAACGATGACCTATGTCAGCACGCGCGGCGCCTGGCACGACGCGCCACAACCGTTTCGAGCGATCCTGCTCGAGGGGCTGGCCCCCGACGGAGGCCTCGCTGTGCCCGTTGCGTATCCGCGGCTTTCGCCGACCGATCTCGCGGATCTCCGTCCGCTTTCCTACCCCGATCTCGCGCGCGCAATCCTGTTGCGCTTCGCGACGGATATCGTCCCCGACGACCTGCATGCGATCGTTCGTCGAACGTACACGCGCGAGGTGTTCGGCAGCGAGGAAATCACACCGCTTCGAACGCTCGAGCCGGGACTGCATGTCCTCGCGCTCTCGAACGGACCGACGCTGGCGTTCAAGGACATCGCGCTGCAGCTGCTCGGCAACCTGTTCGAGTTCGTCGTGCGTGACGAGCAGCGCACACTTAACATACTCGGAGCCACGTCAGGGGACACGGGAAGCTCGGCCGAGTACGCGATGCGCGGGAAGGAGCGCATCGCCGTATTCATGCTATCCCCTCGCGGGCGAATGAGCGCGTTCCAGCAGGCGCAGATGTACGCGCTCGATGATCCGAACATCCACAACATCGCAATCGATGGCACCTTCGACGATTGCCAGGACCTCGTGAAGGCGATTGCCGGTGACTCGGAGTTCAAGCGGGCGCATCGGCTCGGTGCCGTCAACTCGATCAACTGGGCGCGGATCGCGGCTCAGGTCGTGTATTACTTTAAGGGGTACTTCGCAGCAACGACGGGCGATTCCGAGCGCGTCAGCTTCGCCGTGCCGTCGGGCAACTTCGGCAACGTCCTTGCCGGCCACGTCGCGAAAGCGATGGGACTGCCGATCGCGCAGCTTATCGTTGCGACGAACGAAAACGACGTACTCGACGAATTCTTCCACAGCGGCCGCTATCGGCCGCGTGGCGCCGCGGAAACGCATTCGACGTCGTCGCCGTCGATGGACATTTCGCGCGCATCCAACTTCGAGCGCTTCATCTACGACATCGTCGGGCGCGATCCCGCCACCGTCCGCTTGCTGTGGCACGCGCTGGCGAGCGAAGGCGGCTTCGATC
>JBKPOL010000111.1:0-7872 GCA_046733075.1 Pseudomonadota bacterium
GCCGGCAGCGACCTCACCCAGGCGGCCTCGTGCAGCCGGGTGGCAGACGCTACGCTGTTCCAGGCGACGCCGACTGACCGTACAGCCTTTGCGGCTAAGCGCTACTCGGCAACCGTCTCCCCGGATCCGCCCATCTCCTTCGGCAGATCTTTCATCTTCGGCAAGCCGTCGCGAATGTGCAGCACCGTTTCGCCATAGTTGACGTGCACCTTTGGCTCATGCCGGTACTTCGGAATCACGGCCGCGTAGACGTCCGTCAGTCCCCACATCGGATGCTCGGTGAACAGGTGGCCGCCGCACGCCTTGCAGAACTTGCGGTAGCTTCGCTCCGTCTTGTTGTAGACGCCGACGTTGGCCTCGCCTCGCGTCACCCTGACGGCCTCGGGTTTCCACAGGCTGAACGCGTTCACTGGCCCGGCGGACCAGCTTCGACAGGATTCACAGTGACAGTAACCCGCTGCCACCGGCTCGCCCGTCACGCTGATTTGAACCGCACCGCAAAAGCAACTTCCTTCGTATTGGCTCATGTTGTCCCCTCATTCACGGATCGACCGCGTGGTACGCAATGTAGCGGTCGGACGTCTCGGGCTGATTTCGATCGCCCCGCCCATTCGTTGCATTTGTTTCAAGGGCGGAAACGTCGCCTCTCGCCGCATCAACAATCCGGCTCAATCACCCCTTGGCGCAGTCTCGCTCGACCGTGCGAGCTCCGCGACGACGCGCCGCACGTCGTTCGGCACGAACGGCTTTTCGATTACCGGCCGACCGACCCTCGACACGAATTCGCGAAACGTCGACGCGAGCGTGTCGCCGGTCACGAAGATGACGCGCGCGCCTCGCCCGGGCCACCGCTCCTCGATCGCCTGGTACAGCGCGCGCCCGTCCAGGTCGGGCATCCGGACATCGGTGAGAATGACGTCGTAATGCTCGCGCGTCAAACGCTCGAGCGCTTCCCGGCCGGAGGCGACGGCAAGCACGTGATGGTCGGCGCTCGCGAGAATGTCGACCAGCGTTTCGCGAATGCCCGCCTCGTCGTCCACCACCAGGATGCGCCGTCCGCGCGCGCGCATCGACGCGGCTGGTTCGTCGATGCCCTCGATCGCCTCCAACGCGCCCAGCGGCAGGGAGACGGTGAAGGCCGCGCCGCGCTTCGGATTGTCGACCACGAGTGTTCCGCCATGCGCTTCCACGATGCCGAGGCTGACGGCGAGTCCCACGCCGAGACCCATTCCGGTCGGCTTCGTCGTGAAGTACGGCTCGAAGATGCGCGCGCGCAAGTGCGACGGAATCCCGGGACCGTTATCCGTTACGGTGATGCGGACCATCTCGGCCACCGGATCGAAGCGACTGGCGATGCGCAGGCGGCGCGGCGTCGGATGGTCCTGCAACGCCTGCTGCGCGTTGATGATGAGGTTGAGGAACACCTGATGCAGCTGATCTCCGTCCGCGTGAATCAGCGGAATGTCGGCAGCGAGATCAAGCGCTACCTCGATGCTGCTCGTGCGAATGGCGTAGTTCGTGATGTCGAGCGCCGCGGTCAGAACGTCGTTGATCGCGACGGCACCTCGCGCCGGCTGCTGCTGCCGGGCCATCGCGAGGAACGTGCGCACGATTCGCGCGCATCGCTCGGCGGCCGTCCGGATCTTCCCCGCCGCGACCTGGGTGGAAGCATCGCCCTGTTCCTCGAGCAGCACGGCGCGCGCGACGACGACGGAAAGCGGATTGTTGAGCTCGTGCGCGACGCCGGCAAGCAGGGATCCGAGCGCAACGAGCTTCTCGCGTTGATGCAGGCGTTCACGCTGCCTCGAAAGCTCATCCTCCGATCGCTTCTTCTCGGTGATGTCGCGGGCGATCGTCAACACGTGCTGCTGCCCCTGGTAGTGCATGGGGATGCCGTGGACCTCGATTTCGAGCACCGAGCCGTCCTTGCGGCGACCGGTGACCTCGGAATGCAGCGAATCTCCCGCCGCGATGGCCTTCAGGAACTCGCGATGAAAGCACGGACCCGCATCGTCATCCGTTCCCGGCAGGAACGTCTCGGACTCGGCATCGCTGTAACCGTACATGCGCCACAGCGCCGGATTCGCATCGACCATCTCGCCGTCGGCGTTCCAGAGCGCGAGCCCGTCGATCGAAGCGTTGAACATCGCGCGATACTGTTCTTCGCTCGCTCGAAGCGCCGCCTCCGCCGCTTTCCGCGCGTCGATGTCCCGCGCGAGCGCGAGGATCCGATCCTTGCCTCCGATGGCAGCGCGCTTGATGAACACGTCGTGCCATCGCAGCGTACCGTCGCGACTGCGACCGTGCCATTCGACGCTGAGCTGCTCACCCGCGGCGGCGCGGTGCATCAGCGCGAGCGCATCTTCCTGGGTGTACGGCCGCTGCCCCGTACCCAGCACGCCGATGTCGATGTCCCGAAACTCCTCCCTGCTATAGCCGAAACTGGCGCACGCCTTTGGATTCACATCGACGATGGAACCGGTCTCGACGTCGTGAACGAAGATGGCATCTTCGGATGCGTCGAAAATCGCCCGGTAGCTCGCCTCCGATGCGCGTAACGCGTCTTCAGCGCGGACGCGCTCGGCGATGTCGCGTTGCAGCCGTCGTTGCGTTTCCGCCACTTGGAGCGCCATCGCATCAAATGCGCGGCCGAGGCGGCCTAGCTCGTCGACCCCCGTCAACCCGCTCCGGGCGGCGAGGTTGCCGGCCGCGAGCTGCTCCGCCGCGTGCACGAGCTGCGCCGTCCGCCGCGTGAGCAGAAAATGGAACACGAGCCACATCGCGAGCGCAAGCGCCGTCACCCATCCGGCCCAGTACGCCGATTGCTGCAACACATGCGCGCGCGCTTCGGCCTTGTAGCGCTGCAGGTCGTAGGCGAGGAACAGGCTGCCGGTCCTTGACGGCCGAAGCTCCTCGCGATCGCTGCCGATTAGCACTCCGGCATAGCCGAGCATGGCCGCGTCGCCCGCATCGCTCGTGACGCCCGATCGGCGTTCGCGGATCGCCGTCATCGCTTGCGTGAGATCGAACTGCGGCAGCGCCTCCGCGATCGGCCGGCCAAGCCATGCCCTGCGCGTCGCCGCGATCACTTCTCCGCGATCGTCCGTGAGCGCGGCGACGAGCACGTCGTGGTTGTGCGCGAGGATTGCAATCTCGTGCTGCGCGACGACGACGTCGCCTTTGAGCAGCAGGTACTCGAGCGTGCTTTGCAGCCGCGACAGCTCCTGCACCAGGCGCTTGCGGCTGTCTTCGACCGCCTCGCGCTCGGCCGCCGGCGCGTGATACAGCAGGTTCACCATGCTGAGCGCCGCGGCGAAGACGAGCAGGATCACCGGGACCGTGACCTTGAGCGAGCCCGGCACGCCGAAGAACGACGAGGTGCCGCGCCTGGCAGCGCCCCCGGGTGCGCCACCCAGTCGGGTCACGCTCGCACCGTGCGGAACCAGGAAGCTCATTTGGCGAGCGCGCGAAGCGGCTGCGGCGCCAGCACTTCGTCGATGTTGATCTCGGAGCGCAGCAGCTTTGCATCGAGCATCAGCGTCATCAGGCGGCGGCCGGTCAAGACGAGCTCCGGCGGACTGCCCCCGAGCATCGCCAGGTTCTCTTCCAGCGTGGGGACGTGCAGCCCCTTCTGCGCCTCGAGGAATTGCTCGCCGGACGACTGCTGACGAACACCCATCCGTTGCGCGGCTGCCTGCGGCTCGCGCTTCATGTAGGCGATCGCGTTGAACCACCCGTTCAACAGCGCCTGAATATGCGACCGATGCTTGTCGAGCGCGCTTGCGCGCACCGCGAGCAGATCGACGATCTCACCCGGGATGCGGGTGCTGTCGAACAGCGTCGAGGCACCGGCGCGCAGGAGCTGCGCCCGATACGGATCGAACGTGACCGCGCCATCGACCTGGCCCTTCTCGAACGCAGTCGGTTGCTCGTTCGACTCGAGGTGCACGACGTTCACGTCGCTCGACTGCATGTTGCTGAGCGCTAGCGCCCGACTCAGCACGAACGCGCCGAGCGCTCCGCTCTCGACCGCGACCGACTTGCCCTTCAGGTCCTGCATGGTGCGCATGTTCGGGCGGCCGACGACGGCGTCGGCGCCATGCGAGACGTCGACGACGAGAATGATGCGCGGCTGCAGCCCGTCGACCGCAAGCCCGAACAGCTCATCGAGGCTGATCACCATCCCGTCGATCGCCTGGTTGCGGTACGCACGGAGCACTTCGCTTGCGGACGGATACTCGACGAGTTGCACGACGCCGGGGTCCAGATAGCCAAGCTCGCGCGCAAGGTAGAGCGGTTCGCTTCCCACCCAAACATTAGTGCCGATGCGCAACGCGTTTTCGGGCGCCGCCACGCAACCGGCGAGCGCGGCCAGCAGCAGCACGCTACCGAGCGCGCGCAAGATCCATGCGATGCGCCCCCGAATGAACGAGAGGGTCATGATCCGCCGTCCGGGATAAAGATGTAGCCGGCGTTGCGAATCGTGCGAATGAATCGGGGGTGCTCGGGATCGGGCTCGATCTTCTTGCGCAGACGCATGACGCGGAGATCGACGCTGCGATCGAACGGGTCCCAGTCGCGCTGCTGACCGAGGTTCAGGATCCGCTCGCGCGACAGCGCCTGGTTCGGGTGCTCGACCAGCGCCTTCAGCAGGTCGTACTCGAGCGGAGTGATCGGTACCGATTCACCGCCTTCGTCGGTCAGGCGGTGCGCCTCCAGATCCAGCACGCACCGTCCGACGCGCACACGCGCAGCGCCGAGATCGGCGCGCGCGGTGCTCCACGTGCGTCGAAGCACGCTCTTGACCCGTGCCGCGAGCTCCCGGGGATCGAACGGCTTCGGCACATAGTCGTCGGCACCCATCTCCAGACCGACGATGCGATCGACGACGGTCGCCGCGGAGGTCAGCATCACGATGGCGATCTTGGCGTAGCGCTCCCGCAGGTGCCGTGCGAGGCTCAAGCCGTCCTCGCCCGGCATATGAATGTCGATGAGGGCCAGGTCCACGTCCTGTTTCGCAGCGATCGAGCGAGCCGTGGCGGCGCTCTCCGCACCAATCGCAGCATAGCCGTGCGCGGTGAAATACTCCTCGAGCACGTCGCGCACGCCGGGCTCGTCATCGACGATCAAGATCGTCGCTCTCGGGCTCACAGAAGCGGTCCCCATTTGGCCATTGCGAAGCATACGTGCGCGGCGCGGTTACGCAAGCCGTTCGCCGACGGCTGTAACAAACGAAACAAAAAGGGCGGTTTTCTGCAGTAGGACTGACGCAGCGGCCGCCTAGACTTCTTCGCATGCCCCACGTCGCGGAAATCAAACATGCAACTCATCGAATCGGACGGTGCACGGCGGTCGCCGGGCGCAGCGGCCTCGCGCGTCCCTCAACGATACGCCCAGCCGAGCACGCCGGCCGGCTTCACCTCGTCCCCCGGGGCGAATGCCTCGCGGTTCGACGAGGACGCCGGTGCCGGCGCGACCAAGGAGGTCGTCGCGGATGCACGGGATTTACTGGTCGCCGACAGCATCGTTGCCCAAGCGGTCATCGCTCATTCCATCGTCGCCGAATCCATGGCCGGTGAGGCGGGGAACTCCGCAGCGTCTACCCACTGGACCCGCGTTCTGTACTACGACTTCACGGACGGGAATATGCGCGCCCTACCACGTAACGAGACTCCGTTTAGGAAGCATGAAAAAGCCGGTTCGTGGCGCAACCGTTCGCCGCTGATGCAGGGCGCGGTACTGCTCGCAATCTACATCGCCATGTATCTCGTCGTGGCGTTGGTCATCCATGTTCTGCCGACGCTCGACCGTCCCGGACGCCCATCCATCGGCCCCGATTGGGCGCTCGGCAAGACGTCGCTCCATTCGTAAAGGAAAAGCAATGCGCACTTCGATGAACACCTCAACGGTCGACAACGAGTCGCTCCCACGCGACACCTTCGCACCTCGCACGCATGTCAACTTTTCGGACGTCGGCGAACGCTGGGCCGGAAATGCGCCGGAAAATGAAGGGCCGATCGGCGCGTCCGACACCACCCGCGCCGGCTCGAACAGGCTTGGGGATCGCGATGATCTCTCGTCATGGCCGCTTGGCTACGCCCTGTATCAGCACGCGCGCGCCATTCGCGCAGCGGCGCTCGGGACGGTGATGGCCAGGACCTACGGCGCCCTCTGCGAAATGACGCGGCGGGCGATCGAGCGTCACCGCCAGCGCCGGCACGCCAGGGTCACATACCAGACGCTGAGCCGCCTCGACGACCACACGCTGCGGGACTTGGGCTTCGATCGGCTCGAGATCTCGTCGCTCGCGGCCGAGTCATCCGGAAGCGTGGAATCCACACGCATTCGAACGCTTCCGGTATTCGAGGAACAGCGATGAGCTACTACGAACCTTGTCTACCCCGCCTCGCGATCGGCGCGATCGCGTTGCTGATGACGGCGTCGACGTTCGCGGCCTTCGTGGTCGTGCCGTCGGAAATCGAGGTCGACTCGCACTCCCCGACGACGTCCCCGGTCGCAGCGCGCTCGAATACGGCGAATCCGGAACCGAGGGTGATTCTGCGATGCTCGACCGCGGCACCGACATGAACATGCCGCTGCCTTCGGCCGACACGGCGCCGCTTGATGCGGAGGCATCGGTTTCGCCGCCCGCATCGGCAGGCTGCACCATCTCGGGTCACGGTCCGCCGGTCGTGATGCTGCATTCGTCGCTTGCGTCGAAGGCGCAGTGGCTTGTCCTTGCCGAGCGAATGTCCTCGCGCTTCCAGGTGATCGCGCTCGATCTCTGGGGTTACGGCGACAACCCCCTGCCGTCCGTGCGGGAGCGCTTCAGCATCGACGACGAGGTCCGGCTCGTCGCGGGTCACATCGATCGCCTGGTCGCGCCGCATGACCGTGTGCACGTCGTCGGCCATTCCTACGGCGGGCTCGTCGCACTGCGATTCGCGCAGTGCATGCGCGGTCGCGTCGCGAGCTTGTCGCTGTACGAACCCGTCGTTTTCGGCATGCTCGAAAACGACGACGAAGCGCTGGCGGACGTCACGCGTCTCGCGGGCGAGATTCGGCGCTTGCTCGCCTCGGAGCATCGCCACGATGCGGCGCGCGCGTTCGTCGACTTCTGGAACGGAGACGGCGCCTTCGCGTCGTTGTCACCCGGTGCGCGGGTCGGGGCTGCGCGCGGCATGGACAAGGTGGCGCTGGACTTCCGCGCAGCATGGCACTGGCGACCCGACGCCAATGACCTTCACCGCGTCGTCTCGCCGACACTCCTGCTTACGGGAACGCGGAGTCCGCCCGTCGTCCAGCGCATCGTCAAGCTGCTCGCGCGCCGTCTGCCCCACAGCCGCGTCGCAACGCTCGACGCGGGTCACATGGCTCCGCTCACCGCGGGGCAACGGGTCAATCCGTGGATCGAGGCGTTCATCGACATGTGCGCCGGACGCCGGCACATTTCCGAACAAGCAACGGCCGAAGCCACGCGCTGATTTCGTGCTGATCCGCATTCCCCATTAACCGCGATTGCGCGTCCGCGCCGAAACGTGTGTACATTGAAAATGCGTCCGCACTGAAGACGCGTCCGCGCTGAACAGGCATCCGGGATGTCGGCCGTCGCTGCTACTGCGTCCGCCGGTCGCTGGCGCGCCAGCGATCTCCGACGTCGAAGCCCAGCGAGCGCAGCGACGAGACGAGCTCATCGCACGCCGCGTCCGGAAGCTTTGTCCACGGCGTGCGCAAAGCTCGCCAACCCGAATCGTTCGATTGTGCTGCCTTGATGGCCTTGAACGCCGGCAGGAACGGGAAGCGGAGCAGCACGTCGAGGAACTGCTTCAGGCGCTTCTCGTCGGCCGCGGACACGTCGGGCGCCAGCACCCG
>JBKPOL010000112.1:0-2921 GCA_046733075.1 Pseudomonadota bacterium
GAGATTGAGAACGCCGCGCGGGCTGTACATGACGTTGAAGTTGAGCTCGCGCGACAGGCCTTCCCACAGCTTCATCGAGAACTCGTAGAAATGCGCGTTGGCGTCCAGGTGATAGTTGGAGCGCACGATCGTCGTATTGCGCCCCGTGTTGCCTCCGCCGAGCCAACCCTTCTCCAGCACGGCGACGTCCCGCATGCCGTGCAATTTGGCGAGGTAATAGGCGGTGGCGAGACCATGACCGCCGGCGCCGATGATCACCGCGTCGTAGCGTCCTTTCGGCGCGGGATTGCGCCATGCGGGCGGCCAGTCGTCGCGGCCGCGAAGCGCATTCGCGGCAAGCGAGAAGATCGAGTAACGCTTCATGCGAGGGCCGTCAGAGGATCTGCGAGAGGAACGCGCGCGTGCGCTCGATCTTCGGCCGGTCGAAGAGCTCCGCAGGCGGTGCGGACTCGACAATCTTGCCGCCATCGGTGAAGTGGACCTGGTCGGCTATTTCGCGCGCGAACCGCATTTCATGCGTGACGATGATGCACGTCATGCCTTCGCGCGCAAGCTCCCGTATCGTGTTCAGCACTTCCTTCACTGTCTCGGGATCGAGCGCCGCCGTCACCTCGTCGAAGAGCATCACTTCGGGGCGCATCGCGAGCGAGCGCGCGATCGCAACGCGCTGCTGCTGTCCTCCCGAAAGCTCACCCGGATAGGCGTCCTGCTTTTCCGCGAGTCCGACCTTGGTGAGCAGTGCGATCGCGCGCTTGCGAACGTCGCGCTCGTTCTCGCGGAGCACGTGAATGGGCGCCATCATCACGTTCTGCAGCGCCGTCTTGTGGGGGAACAGGTTGTACTGCTGGAAGACCATCGAGACTTCCTTGCGAAGCGCGATCTTTTCCTCGTCCGAGCGGAGCTTGTGCACTTCGAACTGCGCAACGCGAATCGTGCCGCTCTTGATCGGGACGAGCCCGTTGATGCACCGCAAAAGCGTCGACTTCCCGGAGCCGGACGGGCCGATGATGCATGCGACCCCGCCCTTCCGGACGGTCATCGACACGCCCTTCAGCACCTCGACGTCGCCAAACGATTGATGGACGTCGGCGAGGACGACGATCGGTCCACTTGGGAGTTTCGCGTCTATCATGGTGCCGCGAACGGCGAGCGATGGGCGCGGATGTGCACGGCGATTCGGCGGTCGCGCACGGATGCGCTCACTGATTCACCGCGTAGCGCGCCTCGAGGCGCACCGTCCAGCGGGCGATCGGATAGCAGTACGCGAAGAACCACAGCAGCACGTAGCTGTAGAACGCGAGAAGCAGTCCCGGACGGTTCTCGGCTGCGAGCGCGCGCTGCGTCAACGTCATCATCTCCGCAACCCCGACGATCGACGCGAGCACCGTGGCCATCGTCAGGATCGCATAGAGGTTCATCCACGGCGGAAGCATCCGCTTGATGCACTGGGGAAAGATGATCATCCAGAGCGTCTGGCGCCGGCTGAACGCCAGCGACGCGGATGCCTCCCATTGCGTCGTCGGGATCGACTGGACGGCGCCACGCACGATCTCCGACACATTCGCCATGACAGGCAGGGCGAGACCGAGCGTCGCCTTGGTCCAGTCGGGGATGGGAATCGTGAACCCGAACAGCGTGACCTGGAACGGCAGCAGGAACATGCAGTAGAAAAGCAGGACGAGCCACGGCGCATTGCGAAAGAAATGCGTTACGAAGGATGCGCCCTTGCGAACCGGCGGCAGGAGCGAGATCTGCGCAAAGCCGAGGAAGAAGCCGGCGAGCGTACCGATCGACATCGCGAGGAAGCTGATCGCGAGATTGAACACGAAGCCCCGCGCGAGAAGCGGCGTCCAGCGCCAGAGCGTCGAGAAGATTAACGGATCGTTTGCCTGCGCCTGCGCCTGGGCGACGCCGCAGGCGAGCAGGAATGTTGCGACGAGCGCGCCGCCATGCCCTCGCTGCAGGCGCCAGGGAGACCCGGCCCGGCGCTCGTCCAATGCGCGGCGCGCGAGATGCAGGGCGGAGGGCAGCAGCACCGGCAGCGCATGGGGTACATGCTTCGTGGTCGAAGCGCCACGTCCTGGCTGATGCGTACCTGTGTTTCCCGCGACCACGCTCGGCGAGGACACCCTGCTCATTGCCCGAATCCCGGAACGCGGAGCGCGCGTTCCCACCGGTGCATGCCGTAAACGAGAACTCCGACGAGCAGGAAGTACGCGACGAGCAGCACGTTCATCATTACCGGGACGTTGAGCTCGTCCGACCAGATCTGGCTCGACACGTAGAGCATTTCGGGAACCGCGATCGCATATGCGAGCGTCGTCGTCTTCACCAGATTGACGAGGTTGTTGTTGAGCGCGGGCAGCGTAATGCGAAACGCGAGCGGCAGCACGATGCGCATGTACGTCTGAAGACGGCTGAATCCGAGCGATTCGGCCGCCTCGATCGTCGTGCGCGGCACCGCTTCCACACCTGAACGAAAGATCTCCACGTTGAAGGCGCCCGCGAAGAACGAAAGCGAGATGATCGCCCATGTGACGTTGCTGACGAGCGGTCCGCCGCCCGCAGCCTTGAGCAGGCTGCCGAGGCCGAAGTAGAAGAAATAGAGCTGTACGAGCGGCGGCGTATTGCGGAAGGCCTGTATGTACCAGTGCACGACGGTGCGCGCGACGCGCACGCGGGAGCCCTGGATCCACGCGCCGATCACGCCGATGACGACGCTGCCGACGATGCACACGACCGACAGCTTGACGGTCAGGAAGAAGCCACTCGCGAAGCGGCCTCGATCGAAAGCGTCGTAGAGAATCGTGAGATTGACGCCGGTGGTCTCGTTCAACCACCGGAACCAGTCCCAGACGACTTGCACGGCGCCGCTCCTGCGCGAATCTCAGCGCGGCGCGCGGCCGCGCCGAGGATGGGGC
>JBKPOL010000113.1:0-20067 GCA_046733075.1 Pseudomonadota bacterium
CCCCACTACCTGTGCGCAAACGCCGATGAAGGCGAGCCGGGCACGTTCAAGGATCGGTGGATCCTCGAGAACGCCCCGCACCTGCTGCTCGAGTCGATGACCATTGCCGCATACGCGCTCGAAGTGCGGCACGCGTTCGTCTACATTCGCGGCGAGTTCGATCTCCCCTACCGCCGCCTCGCAGGTGCGCTCGAGGAAGCGTACGCGGCCGGGTATCTGGGCGCCGACATCATCGGGACCGGTTTCGCCTGCGACATCGTCGTCTATCGCGGCGGCGGGTCGTATGTGTGCGGCGAGGCATCGGCATTGATCACCTCGATCGAAGGCAAGCGCGGCTATCCGCGCAATCGTCCGCCGCGCCTGACGGTGCGCGGCCTCTACCAGCGCCCCACGGTGGTCAACAACGTAGAGACGCTTTCCAACATCGCCTGGATCGTCAATCACGGGGGCGAGGCGTTCAGCAAAGTCGGAACGCCCAAGAATCCCGGCACGCGCCTGATTTCGATTTCCGGGCACATCAACAAGCCGGGGGTGTACGAAATCGAGGCCGGCTATCCGTGGGCCAGGTTCATCCACGAGGATTGCGGCGGCATGCAAAACGGCCTGGGGCTGAAGGGCGTGATTCCCGGAGGCATCTCGACGAAGGTGCTGACAGGCGCGGAGATCGAGGCGCTGCATTTCGACAGCCAGGAAATGGAGGCGGCCGGTTCTTCGCTCGGCTCGGGCGGAACGATCGCCATCGCCGACGGCACGTGCATGGTTCGTCTGCTGCAGGTGATGCTCCGCTTCTATCACCACGAATCGTGCGGGCAGTGCACGCCTTGCCGCGAAGGGATGGGCTGGCTGCACCGGATCATCGACCGCATCGTCGACGGTCAAGGCCGATCGGAGGACATCGAGCGCCTCTATTCGATCTCCCGCTTGAACGACGGCACGACGATCTGCGGCATGGGCGATGCGGCGGGCTACGCGACGAGCGGCATCCTGAACAAGTTCCGCGGCGAGTTAGAGTACTACATCGAGCACAAGCGCTCGCAATTCGACGGCAGGCTCACATGCCCGAAATCTTCATAAACGGGCACGCCGTGCAGGCCGAGCGCGGGCAGACCGTGATGGAGGTCGCCGTCGCCCATGGCTTCGTCATTCCGCACTTCTGCTGGCATCCCGACCTGTCCATCGCCGGCAATTGCCGCATCTGCGCCGTCCAGGTGGAGGGCCGAAGCTGGGTGGAGATCGCGTGCAACATGCCGGTCGCTGATGGCCTTCGCGTGCTCACCGATTCGGAGATGGTGTCGAGCTACCGCAAGTCGCTGATGCAGCTTTTCACGCTGAACCACCCCGTCGACTGCGGCATCTGCGACAAGGCCGGCGAGTGCATGTTGCAGGACTATCACTACGCCTACAACGGTTCGCCCTCCGAATCGCGCGAGCCGAAGGTGCACGCGACGAAGTTCCATCCGCTGTCCGAGCGCATCACCCTCGACAACGAGCGATGCGTGCTCTGCACGCGTTGCGTGCGCTTCACGCACGAGATCTCAAAGTCGAAGGCCCTTGGCGTCACTCAGCGCGGCGATGTCTCGCTGATTCGTGCAGCCGAGGACCATCCGCTGGACGACGATCCTTATTCCGACAACATCGTCGACCTCTGTCCGGTCGGCGCGCTCCTGTCGCGCTCGTTCCTCTACAAGTCCCGCGTCTGGTATCTGGAACCCACGCCCTCGGTATGCCCGGGGTGCGCACGCGGATGCACCGTGCAGATCTGGCATCGCAAGCGGGAGTGGAAGCTGAACGCACTCGACCCGCGACACAACGCGAGCATCGAGCGGGTCACGCCGCTCGACAACCCGCAGGTCAACGGTCCGTGGATCTGCAACAAGGGACGCGACCTTGCCGCAATTTTCGAGCGTCCGCGCGCCGAGCAGGCGTTGTGCCGGGGAAAGCCCGTGGATCTCGCACGTGCGATCGACGCTGCGCGCACATTGATCGCCAATGCCGAACGTCCGCTCGCGCTCGTGTCGAACTGGGCTTCGAACGAAGAGCTGGAGGCGTTCCGACGCACACTCGGCGATCGCTTCCGCGCGCTCTACAAACTCGACTGCTCGCCCGTTGCCGGCGAGCGCATCGAGGACGACTTCCTCATCCGAGGGGACAAGAACCCGAACACCGCAGCGGCGTGCGCGCTGTTCCCCTGTGACGATCCGACCCTGCCCCTGGACGGTGGCGTCGATCTCCTACTCGTGTGGGGCGAGGGATTCGACTTCGCACGCGTCCCCCCGGCCGCGCGGACCATCGTGCTCGGCTCCTACGTGGATGACGCGCACGCGCGGGCCGACGTGTTTATCCCGGTGAGTATCCAGACCGAGCGCGAAGGCCACTACACGAACTTCGCCGGCGTCGTCAGCGCATTCGAGCCATGCTTTCGCAAGAGCGACCGGATTGCGCACGCCCAATCGCTGTTTGCCGAGCTCGAAACGGCCTGAGGCGGCGCCATGCTGCAGGATCTCTTCATCACCGTCGTTTACATCGGCTACGCCGTTGCGGTGCTGCTGGTGTTCGGCACCGTGCTGACGTGGGTCGAGCGCAAGCAGGCGGCGATCATGTCCGACCGCATCGGCGCCAATCGCGCGTATGTCCGCATTCCGTTCACCGAGGTCCGGCTCATCTGGTTGGGACTTTTCCACGGACTTGCCGACGGCCTGAAGATGATGCTGAAGGAGGACTTCAAGCCCAATTCGTACGATCGTTTCGCCTATGCGATCGCGCCCTGGGTCGTCTTCACGCCGGTGCTGCTGGTCTTCGCAGTCATTCCTTTCGGCGGCACGCTGCATCCGGGCCAGTTGTTCTCGGCGATCCCCGCGGTCTCCGCGTGGTTCGGCGATCGGTCGTACCCGCTGCAAATAGCGAACCTCGACGCAGGGCTGCTGGTCGTATTTGCCTTCGGCGGAATAACGATCATAGGCGCAATGCTCGCCGGCTGGTCGTCCTCGAACAAGTTCTCGCTGCTCGGAGCATTACGTGCCGGCTCGCAGATGATCTCCTACGAACTCGTCATGGGACTTACCGTGCTCGGCCTGATCCTCATCTACGGCACGGTCGATCTCGGCGCGATCGCGCGCGCGCAGTCCGGCGTGGTGCTCGGCGTGTTGCCGGCGTGGGGAATCTTCCTGCAACCATTCGCCGCCCTGTTGTTCCTCACCGCAGCCATCGCCGAGAACAAGCGAATCCCGTTCGATCTTCCGGAGGCCGAGTCCGAGCTGATCGCCGGGTATTACACCGAATACAGCGCGATGAAGATGGGCCTCTTCATGTTCGCCGAGTTCATCGAGATCGCGATCATCGGCGCGCTCTTTACGACGCTGTTCCTCGGCGGATACAACCTGCCTTACATGACGGACGACGGGTTCGTGCTCCCCGGCGGCCACGCGATCCCCCTCGCCCACGGCGCCGTTGTCGTGATGCAGCTCGTCGTGTTCCTCGTCAAGGTGCTGCTCGTCTGCAGCTTCCAGATCCTCGTGCGCTGGACGCTGCCGCGCTTTCGCTTCGATCAGCTGCTGCGCTTCGCGTGGAGATTCATGTTCCCGCTGGCGCTCGCCAATCTCACCGTGACCGCGCTCATCGTGTGGGCGCTCGAACTCCGGATGTCCAATCCATGACCCGCCCGGCCTACCAGCGGAAGCGCTACTGGAATGCACCGGCCATGTCGTGGTGGGAGCGGGTTTATCTGTTCGAGATCATGCGCGGGCTCGCGATCACCGGCGGCGTGTTCATGCGGAACATGTGGCGATGGATCACGTTCCGCAAGGGTGCGTTGACGACCTATTACCCGGAGGAACGACGCCCGGACTACGCTGCCCATAACCGCGGCAAGCACGTATTGACCCAGCGCCCGGACGGCCGGCCGCAATGCATCGCATGCAACATGTGCGCAACCGTCTGCCCGGCGAAGGTCATCGAGATCGAGGCGGCCTTCGACCCGGAGGATCCTGCGCATCCCAAGTATCCGGTGCGCTTCGAGATCGACTATTCGCGCTGCGTGTTCTGCGGCCTTTGCGTCGAGGCGTGCCCCGAGGACGCGATCCGCATGGTGAAGGACGCGCCCCACATGCCGGACATGGATCGGCATGCCATGTGGTGGTCGCGGGAAGAGCTCCTCACCTGGCATCCGCAACAGGACGTCGCCAAGCGATACCCGCCGAAGCGGATCCCCGTTGAAGCGGACGCCACGCAGCCGCAAGCCTCGCGCAGCGGCCTGCGCGCGTCGCTCATCCCCGCCGCTTCGGCTCCGGGCACCGTCGTCGCGCCCGTGCAAGGCGACTGAGAGCCGCGCAGGTCATGGACAACCTCCTCCTCTACTTGTTCGGCGCGACGGCCCTCGTGTCCGCAGCGTCGATGCTCGTGCTCCGGCATCCGATGCGCGTCGCGCTGGCGCTCATCGCGACGATGCTGTCGCTCGCCGGCGTATACGCGCTCCTCGGCGTGCACGTGATCGCGATCTTCCAGGTGCTGATCTACGTGGGAGCGGTGATGGTGTTCATGGTGTACGTGATCATGCTGACGAACGTGCGCGACCGATCGTTCACGCTGCGCTTTTCGTCGCTGCTGTTTCCCGGCATCGCCGCGGCGCTCGTGCTTGCAGGGCTGTTCGCACGTCTTGCTGCCGATGCGTTACCCGCGGCAACGACGGCCAGCGCAGCCGGTCGCTTCGGTGTCCAGTCCTTCTCGGTCGCCTTCATCACCGAATACTGGCTTCACTTCGAGCTCGTGTCGGTGCTGCTCGTCGCCGCGGTGGTTGCCGCACTCGCTGTGGTGAAGGTAAGTCGCGGTGCCCATGGATAGCGCACCCGCGCTCGTCGCACTGGGCGGTGGCCTGTTCGTGCTGGGACTGCTCGGCGTGATCGTCCGGCGCAACGTGCTCGTCATGCTGATGTGCATGGAACTCATGCTGAATGGCGTCAACCTTCTTCTCGTCGTCTTCGCGCAACGTGGCGACTCGATCGCCGGGGGCGCGCTCGTGCTGCTGGTCTTCGTGGTCGCAGCCGCGGAGATAGGCATCGCCATCCCCATCGTGCTGTTGCTCGCCCGACGCCGGCACACGATGGAGCTCGACGCGTACACCGAACTGCAGGGATAGCGATGACGTCGCTCCTCACGCTGATCGTTCTGTTGCCGCTCGCCGGATTCATCGCGAACGGGTTGTTCGGCAATCGGCTCGGCAACCGATTCGTCTCGGTGGTCGGGTGCGGCCTGCCTCTCGTGGCGTTCGCCGTCACGATCCAGTGCGTCCTCGACCTGCAGGCGAGCGGGACACCGCTGCTCGACACCGTCTATCGCTGGGCGACGATCGGCGAGCACCCGTTCGACGTGGCGTTTCGCTTCGACCGGCTGACCGCCGTGATGACGCTGATCGTCACCGGCGTCGGATCGCTCATCCACATCTATTCGACCGGCTACATGAAGGAGGACGCGAGCTACGCCCGTTACTTCGCCTACCTGAACCTCTTCCTGTTCTTCATGCTGATGCTCGTGCTCGGCAGGTCGCTGCTCGTGCTGTTCGTGGGCTGGGAAGGGGTCGGCCTTGCCTCGTACCTTCTGATCGGCTTCTGGTTCGAGGATCCCGACAAGGCGCGCGCAGGGAAGAAGGCGTTCATCACGAACCGCATCGGCGATGCCGGCTTCCTGCTCGGCATGTTCCTGCTCTATCAGGTGCTGGGTACGCTCGACATGGACCGCATCAACGCGGCGTTTGTCGACGGTCCGCAGCCGGCGGTGTCGGCAAGCCTCGTCGGCATCCTGCTGTTCATCGGAGCATGCGGGAAGTCGGCGCAGATCCCGCTCCACGTGTGGCTGCCGGATGCAATGGCGGGCCCGACGCCCGTGTCGGCGCTGATCCACGCGGCGACGATGGTCACCGCCGGCGTCTACATGGTCGCGCGCCTGTCGGGCATCTTCATGCATGCGCCCGCGGCTTCGGCGCTCGTCGCTGCCATCGGCGTCTTCACGGCGTTCTTCGCCGCGACGGTCGCCATCGTCCAGACCGACATCAAGAAGGTCCTCGCGTATTCGACGATCTCGCAACTCGGCTTCATGTTCGTCGCGATGGGCGTCGGCGCGTACGCGGTGGGAATCTTCCATCTCTACACGCACGCATTCTTCAAGGCTTGCCTGTTCCTTGCCGCGGGCAGCGTCATTCATGCGATGGGCGGCGAACAGGACATCCGCAAGATGGGCGGCCTCGCCCGCCGCATTCCGGTGACGTTCGGAACCTTCGCCGTCGCCACCGCTGCCATTGCGGGGCTTCCACCGCTCGCCGGCTTTTTCTCGAAGGACGAGATCCTGTGGTACGCGTTCGCGAGCGACCGCGGAGGTGCGACGCTGCTCTTCGTCGTCGCCGCCGGAACGGCGCTGCTCACCTCGTTCTACATGTTCCGACTGCTGTGGCTCACGTTCTTCGGTCGCTCGCGGATGCCGGCCGAGACGGAGCGGCACGTGCACGAATCACCGCCGTCGATGACGGGCGTGCTCGTCGTGCTCGCCGTGCTGTCGGCAGTCGGCGGTTTCGTACCCGTGCCGCACTATCTGGAAGCGATGCTGCCGCTTCCGGAAGTGGTCGAGGGACGCGGTGCGCTGCAAACGCCGCTGATGTTCCTGTCGGTTGCGCTCGGCATCGCAGGACTGCTGGGGGCGGCCTGGATGTATGGCGGAAATGCCGAGCGGGCAAAGCGGCTTGCGCCAAGGTTCGCCACGCTGCACCGGCTGCTGAGCGGCAAGTACTTCGTGGACGAGGCCTACGACCGGCTGATCACCCGGCCCCTCTTCTGGATCTCCGATCGCGTGTTCCTGCGCGTCGGCGATCGCGCGCTTCTCGACGGCTCGCTGCATGGGCTCGCGGGGCTCGGTCGGCGAACGGCGGGAACGCTGGCGCGAATCCAGACCGGCAATCTGCATCTCTATGCGTGGCTCGCGCTGATCGGCATCGTGGCCACGCTCGCGTGGAGCTGGCCGCATGGGTGACGCGATCCTCCTCGACCTCGTCCTGTTCCTGCCGCTCGCGGGCGTGGCGCTCCTGATCGCACTGCCGTCCGATCGCGAGGACAACATCCGCTATGCGTCTTTGGCGGTGATGCTCGTGCAGTTCGTGCTGGCTGGCTGGCTGTACCTGCGCTTCGACGCGGGGTCCGACGGCCTGCAATTCGAGACGAGGCTGCCGTGGATCGCCGCCTGGGGCGTGTATTACCAGATCGGACTCGATGGCTACAACGTGCTGCTCGTGCTGCTGACGGCCTTCCTCGGACCGCTCGTCGTCGCCGGTGCATTCAGCGCGATCCGCAAGGACGTCAAGCTCTTCTACGGGATGGTGCTGCTGCTGCAGTTCGCGATGGTCGGGACGTTCGTCGCGCAGGACCTGTTCCTGTTCTACCTGTTCTGGGAAACGATGCTGATCCCGCTGTTCTTCATCATCGGCATCTGGGGCGGGGAGCGGCGGATCTACGCGACGTTCAAGTTCGTGTTGTATACGGCGTTCGGGAGCATCGTGATGCTCGCCGCCGTCATCTACCTCGTCTACTCGCTCGACGCGACCATGGGCGTGACCTCATTCGCGTTCACCGATCTTTATCGGGCGCGACTGCCGCTTGCGACCCAGGTCGTCCTCCTGACGGCATTCGCGCTGTCGTTCGCGATCAAGGTCCCGATGGTGCCGCTCCACACGTGGCTGCCCGACGCGCACGTGGAGGCACCGACCGCCGGGTCGGTTGTCCTTGCAGGCGTGCTGCTCAAGATGGGCACCTACGGCTTCATGAAGCTCGGCTTCCCGCTGTTTCCGGACGCCGCGCGCCTGCTCGCGCCCGTGTTTGGGACGCTTGCCGTCGTCAGCATCCTGTACGGCGCGTGCCTCGCGCTCGTGCAGACCGACATCAAGAAGATCATCGCGTACTCGTCCATCAGCCACTTAGGTTACGTGATGCTCGGCCTCGTCAGCCTCGACCTGCTCGGCATCCAGGGCGCGATCGTGCAGATGGTGAGCCACGGCCTCGTCGCAGGCGGCCTGTTCCTGATGGTCGGCATGGTTTACGAGCGGTGTCACTCGCGCGAGCTCGCGGTCTATGGCGGTCTCGCGAAGCTGCTCCCGATCTACTCGGTGTTCTTCGCCATCCTGACGCTCGCATCGATCGGGCTGCCGACGACCAGCGGTTTCACCGGCGAATTCCTCGTGCTGCTCGGTGCGTTCAGCGCGGCGTGGCCGTTGCATCTGCAAGGCTATTCGTATCCGCTCGTGGCAAGCGTCGCCGCGGTGGCGGGTGTGGTCCTCGGCGCGCTTTACATGCTGTATTTCGCGCAGCGCTTTCTTTTCGGCGCGGCGAAAGCGCCGCATCAGCCGCTCGTCGACCTCAATCTGCGCGAAAAATCGATTCTCGTGGCCATCGTCGCCGGCGTGTTCGCGCTGGGTCTTTTCCCCGATGAGGCCATGCACAAGACGGAGCTCGCCGCGCAGCAATACCGACGGCTCGTCGCGGAGGAACGCATCGGCGCCCCGGTCGCATTACGGGGCGCGCGATCGACGGTTGCGCGCGCCGATGCCGTAACGCAGGGCGCACACAGCGACGCACCCGGGAGTGGGCGGTGAACTGGTCGTCCGTGCTTACGGCGATGCTGCCCGAGCACGCGTTGCTCGCGGGCATCGTGCTTCTCGTCGTGCTCGATGTCGCTCGAAGCGGGGCCCGAAGCACGCTCGTCGTGTCCGTCCTCGCGCTCGCCGCAGCGACGGCGGCAGCGGCATGGCTCGCCTCGATCGGCTATACGGGTGCGCCGTTCCCGGAACACTTTTCGGTCAGCCCGACGTCGTCGGCCTCCAAGCTCATCGTGCTTGCACTCGCATTGCCGGTGCTGCTCGTATCACGCGATGACTTCTCCGAGCCGACGTTCCACATCCTGCTGCTGTCCTCGTTGTATGGCGTGTGCCTGCTCGTCTCGGCCGACAGCTTCCTCACGCTGTTTCTCGGGCTCGAGATCATGTCGCTGCCCGTGTACGCGCTGGTGCTGCTCGCGTTTCAGCGCACGGCGAGCGCCGAGGCTGCACTCAAATATCTGGTGCTCGGCGGGACGGCGACGGCAACGCTGCTGATGGGCGTCGCGCTGCTCTACGGCCAGGGCGGCTCGCTCGCGGTCTCCGCGTTTGCCGATGCGCTGACGACGCCTGCAACGCTCTCGACGGTCGGGATCGTTCTCATCATCGTCGCGTTCTTCCTGAAAGCGGCCATCGTGCCGTTCCATGCGTGGGCGCCCGATGCATACGAAGGCGCGACCGTGCCCGTAACGGCCTACATGGCCGCCATCATCAAGGCCGGCGTGCTGCTCGCCGTGGTGCGCCTATTCGGCGCGGCACAAATGGCGCCGCCGATGACGGATCTCATCGCGGTGCTGCCGCTGTTATCGATCATCTGGGGCAATCTCGCGGCGATGAGGCAGGCAAGCTTCCGGCGCATGATCGCGTACTCGTCGATTGCCCACGCCGGATATCTGTTCTATGCGTTGCTGGGAGAAGCGTCGGGCCGCTTCCAGGCAGTCGCGTTCTATCTGCTGACGTATGGCGTGATGAACGTGCTCGCGTTCTCCGCCTTGCCCGCCGACCGTGACGATGCCGTGCGGGATCGCCTCGACAATCTGAAGGGCCTCTTCAGCCGCAAACCCGTCGCCGCCGTGCTGATCGCATTGTCGATGCTCTCTCTCGCCGGGATTCCGCCACTGCCCGGATTCATCGCGAAGTTCCTGATCTTCCGCAACGTCATCGCGGCCGGCTTCACGCTCTACGGGGTGCTCGGATTGCTCGCGAGCTATCTCGGCATCTACTTCTACCTTCGCGTAGTGCAGTACCTATTCATGAGTCCGCAGGAGGCCACGCGTGCTGACGGCGGATCGAGTCGACTCGCGTGGACCGCGAGCTTCATCTGCCTGGTCACAGCGATCCTGATCGGAGTCTTTCCAGGCTGGGTCATCGACCGGCTGTAGTCCGGCCGACTCGCAGTCGACTGGCTCAAACTCATGCAGGAGGCGACGATGCCGATCGATCGATACGTCAGTTCAACACATGCCCACGTTCGAATTGCGCTCGCTCTCGCATTCGTCATCGCAGCAGGAGCCGCCAGCAGCGCCGAGCGCAGCGGCAAGCAGGTTGTCGACGCGGCGTGCATTGCCTGTCATGGCAAGGGCGTGAACGGCGCGCCGAGAATCGGCGACCGCAAGGCGTGGTCGGCGCTCGAAGCGCGCGGCCTGACGGCGCTGGAGAAGAACGCGCTCAAGGGCATCCGCGACATGCCAGCGCATGGCGGGAACCCGAGCTTCAACGACGTGGAGATCGCACGCGCCGTGACTTACATGGTCAACCAATCGGGTGGGCACTGGCAAGAGCCGGTGAGCCGAAGCGCGCCCGAACCGGAGCGCACGGGAGCACAGATCGTGAAAGCGCGCTGTGCCGCTTGCCATGCGACGGGGAAGGGCGGTGCGCCGAAGGTCGGCGATCAGGCTGACTGGATTCCGCGGCTGCGTCCGGGCCTCGACGTGGTCGTTCGCTCGGCCATCAAGGGCCATGGAGCGATGCCTCCACGGGGCGGCATGGCGGACCTTACGGATGCGGAAGTGAAGAACGCGGTCATCTACATGATGAATGCGAGCAGCGCGCGGGCGAGGTAATTCGCTGCCGGTCGTCGCGCTCGCGTTACGCGGCGCGAGCCGCTGCGAGCGACGATCCCTGCTCTTCGACGAGCGCCTCCGCGACGAGCTCGGCGATATCGCGAGTCGCGATACCGCTGTCGCCGCCGAGCGCCTTGACGCCGTCAGTCATCATCGTCGCGCAATAGGGACAGGCGGTGGCAATGACGCGGGGGTGCTGCGGCAACGCCTGCTCGACGCGCACGACGTTGATCCGTCGGCCGATCTTCTCCTCCATCCACATCCGTCCGCCGCCGGCGCCGCAGCACATCGATTTCTCGCGATGCAGAGGAAACTCGAGCAAGTGATCGCGGGTGAGTGCGTCGAGAATGGCGCGAGGCGCCTCGTACTCGCCATTGTGCCGGCCGAGATAGCACGGCTCGTGATAGATGACGCGCTCGAGAGAGGCCGCGACGTGCACGCGGCCCTCCGCGATGAGCTTCGCGATCAGTTGGGTGTGATGGACGACGTCGTAGCGGCCGTCGAACTCCGGGTACTCGTTGCGCAGGCTGTTGAACGCATGCGGATCGCAGGTGACGATCCGCGTCACGCCGAGCTCGTTCAGTGTGCCGACAAGTGTTTGCGCGAGCTGGTGAAACAGCATCTCGTTGCCGGCGCGCCGCACGCATTCACCGGTCGACGTCTCGCGCGGTCCTAGGATTGCGAAGCGCACGCCCGCGTGCCGCAGGATTCGCACGAACGCCGCGGCGATCGTTTGGCCCCGGGGATCGAAGGACTCGGCCGATCCGACGTAGAACAGGTAATCGAGCGCGCCGACATCTTCGCGCGTCCTGGCGACCGGCACGCCGAGCGCCTCGGCCCACGCTCCGCGCGTATCGGCGGGCAGTCCCCACGGATTGCTCTGCACCTCGTAGGCGCTGAACACCGCCTTCAGCTCGTGCGGGAATGCGCCTTCCATCATCACCTGGTGCTGACGCATCCTGTAGAAGCGCGGCAGATGCTCGAGCTCGATCGGACAGGCTTCCTCGCAGTAGCCGCACGTCGTGCACGCCCAGAGCGTTTCCACGGAGATGACCGGACCCACGAGCGCGGGCAGCGTGTCTTCGCCGTCTGCAATGACCCCGTCGCGCACGTCGAGCAAATGGTGCTTCAGGCTGTCGTTGACCCATTTCTGCGAGAGCGGCTTGCCCGTCAGGAACGTCGGGCAAGCGTCCTTGCAGCGGCCGCACTCCGTGCACGTGAACGCGTCGAGCCCGTCCTTCCATGAAAGGTCGCGCGCGGTCCGAACGCCAATCTTCATGTCGCCGGCATCGCCCTCGCTCATGATGCGTTCGAGGTCCAGCGTGGGGACGCGATTTGCCGGGCGGCCCCGCCGGAAGAACAGTGCGGGCAGCGCCGTGACGATGTGAAAGTGCTCGCCGAGCGGCAAGATGACGAGGAAGGCGAGCACCGTGCCCATCTGCAGCCAGTACGACGCGTGATAACCGGCTCGCAGAACGCCATCGGGTAGCCCCGACCAGACCGCGGCGAGTGCGCTGCCGGCGAATGCGGAGGACGCCTCGCGCGCGATGTCCCGGTTCACTGGCGCAAGGAGCGCAAAGCGGAACGCGTCGAACGCAAGATCCGTGATCATGATCGCAGCAATCAGCGACAGGATCGCGAGCGCTTCGCGATTGGGCTCCAGGCGCACCGGTTTCTGCACGTAACGCCGCCATAGCGCGTACGCCACGGCGATGAGGACGGCCAGTTCGACCAGGTCCTTGAAGAACGCGAAGGCGTGGCCGAACGAACCCCGATAGGCGAAGTGCTCGTGGTAACCGATCGCGAGAAGCTCGATCTTGCGCACGAGCAGCGTCACGAAGCCCGTGAAGATCACCGCATGCATCAGGCCGGGCTTCCACTCGCGGCGCACCATCCTCGACTGCATGAAACCGTTGACCGCGACGGTACGCAGGCGAGCGAGCGGCCGGTCCCAGCGCACTTCGGGTCCGAGCGCGACGACGATCGAGATCTTCCGCCACGCGAGCGCCGCAAATGCGGCAACGGCAGCGATCAGCAGCAGTGTGATTGCAGCGGGACCCAATCGGCATGCGCCTTTAGCGATCGACGCTTGTCACGCCGGGCACATCTATCCTACGAACGACGCGGTTGTGCAACGCCGTGCGGGCGGTCACGCCCCCGCGCGCTTGGCCTGCGGCGAGTACATGTCGTGCAGCTGCAGGCGCGTCGCCTGCAATCGCTCCGAAACGACCGAGAGCAGGCGGTGCATCAGCACAAACCCGAACGACGGGTCCTCCTTGCACGCCGCGAGCAGCTCGCCGCCATCGAACGCCAGCGCATCGACCCGCTCGAGAGCGCGTGCCTGGAAGTGCTTGCGCCGGCCCATGAGGAGCGCGGACCACCCGAGCTCGTCGCCGGCACCGAGCGTTTGCACACGAAGCGTGTGGTCCGGCGCCACGATCTCGAGCGCGACGAGGCCCGAGACGATCAGGTAGAACTCGCCGCACTCGTCGTCCTCGCGAAAGATGATCTGGTCGCGGTCGTACCGCACCCGGGTGACCGCGTGCGCGAGCCGCGCGACGTGCGCTGGCTGGAAATCCTCGATGAACGGGTGCCGCTGCAGCGTCGACAGCACGGCTTCGGTCATGCTGCATCTCCGCATTCCGCGACAAGTGCCACGAGCCGCGCTACCGCCAACACGTCATTGGGCGCGCGGCGCGGGCAGGTGCCTCGCGTATGCTCAACGGGCAACATAGTCCGCGTATTCCGGGTTGTACATCTGCGACTTCATCGCCGCGATCATGTCTTCGGGCTTCGGCGCGCGTGGGAATCCGTCCCGGTAGGCAACCGCGGCGACGGCGGCCGCAATATGCGCCGACACATCGCGGATGCTGCGGAGCGGCGGATAGAGACTGCCCTGGTCGAGATCCTGCTTCGTTACAAGCTCGGCTAGCACATGCGCGGCGGCCATGAACATGTCGTCGGTGATTCGCGTCGTGCGCGAGACGATCGCCCCCAGCCCCACGCCCGGAAAGATGTACGAGTTGTTGCCCTGCCGCGGCACGAACGTGCGGCCGTCGAGCGTAACCGGATCGAACGGGGAGCCACAGGCGAAAAGCGCGCGCCCGCTCGACCAGCGGTATGCCTCCTCCGCCGTGCATTCCGCCTTCGACGTGGGATTGGACAGCGCGAAGACAATCGGCCGATCGTTCTGCTCGGCCATCGCCTTGACGACATCCTCCGAAAACGCGCGTCCGACGCCCGCCACACCGATGATCGCGGTTGGACGCAGCGTCTTGACCGCATCGAGCAAGGTGGCGACAGGCGCATGCTCGTGCGCGTACGGTGTCTTGTGCGCCGTGAGATCGCCCCGCTGTCGCACGACCAGCCCCTTCGAATCGAGCAGCCAGCAACGCTGCCGAGCCATCGCCAAGTCCAGTCCTTGCGCCGTCATCGCGGCAACGACGAGATCGGCGATCCCTACCGCCGCTTCGCCTGCACCCTGGAACAGCAGTGTTTGTCCCGCGAGCGTGCCGCCGGTCACGCGCAGCGCCGACAGGATCCCGGACAGCGTGACGGCCGCCGTGCCCTGGATGTCGTCATTGAACGCAGGAATCCGATCGCGATAGCGCTGCAGCAGGCGGAAGGCATTGCGGTTCGCGAAGTCCTCGAACTGGATGATGACGCCGGGGAAAAGGTCTCGCGCCGCGTCGATGAACTCGTCGACCAGCAGATCGTACGCTTCGCCGCGCACTCGCCGCTGATGTAGGCCGATGTACAGGGGATCGTCCAGAAGCTCGGCATTGTCGGTGCCCACGTCGAGCAGCACGGGCAGGCACTGCGCGGGAGGCACGCCCGCGCATGCCGTGTACAACGAAAGCTTGCCGATCGGAATGCCCATGCCGTTGGCGCCCAGGTCGCCGAGGCCGAGAATCCGCTCACCATCGCTCACGACGATGATCGCGACGTCGCGACGCGGCCAGTTGGCGAGCAGTTCCCGTACGCGGCCACGATCCGCGGCGCTCACGAAGATTCCGCGCGGGCGCTGGAAGATGTGGGTATAGCGCTGGCATGCGAGCCCGACGGTCGGCGTGTAGACGATCGGCATCATCTCGTCCGGATGGTCGGTGAGGAGCCGATAGAACAGCGTCTCGTTGCGATCGTGCAGCGCGCGCAGGTTGATGTACTTCTCGAGATCGGACGTCTTCCGCCGGAAGTTCTCGAGCACGCGCTCGATCTGCTGTTCCGGCGTTGCGACGTGCGGAGGCAGCAAGCCGCGCAAGTTCAGCGCGTCGCGCTCGGCCTCGGTGAACGCCGTGCCCTTGTTGAGCGCAGGGTCGTGCACCAGCGCCGCGCCACGAGGCAACGCGCGGGTCGCCGGCATGCGTGCGCCCGCTGAAACGGGTTGCGACATCGTCTGCTCTCTTTCTCTCTCGCGTCGGCGGCCGTCTCGGTTGCTTGAGCGAACCGCGCACCCAGGGCCGGTAACGCTAGATCATCTCGGCGACCATCTTGATCGCCCCGCATGGACACTCGGCGACGCAAAGCCCGCACCCTTTGCAGTAGTCGTAGTTGAACTCGAACCGCTTGCCGGGACCGAGCTTGATCACCGCGTTATCCGGACAAACGCCATAGCAGTTGTCGCATTCGAAGCAGTTGCCGCACGACAGGCAGCGGCGTGCCTCGAACAGTGCGTTGCTCTCGTCCAAGCCGTGCACGACTTCATCGAACGTCGACGTGCGTCGAGCGATGTCCAACATCGGACGAACGGTCTTCGGCGCGTCGCTGTAGTACCACGTGTTCACCTTGTCGAACGTCGCCAGCTCGTGTTTCGGCGCCGGCGCATACGCTTCGTCGCGCAGCCAGCCGTCGATATGTCGCGCCGCCTTCTTGCCGTGACCGATCGCCACGGTAACCGTGCGCTCGGAGGGCACCATGTCACCACCCGCGAAGATGCCCGCATAGCCGGTCATCATGTTCGGCCCGACCTTGACCGTGCCGTCCTCGATCCCGAGCCCGGGAACACCGGCGAGGAGCGACAGGTCGACGTCCTGGCCAAGTGCGAGCACGAGCGAATCGGACTCGAGCGTTTCCACCTCGCCGGTCGGTTGCGGGAAACCCGACGCATCGAGCGCCATGCGTTCCACCGTCAGCGTGCCTTCATCGCCGACATTCCGGATCGTCGAGAGCCACTTGAACAGCACGCCCTCCTGCAGCGCTTCCTCGACCTCGAAGTCATGCGCAGGCATCCGTTCGCGCGTTCGCCGGTAAACGATGATCGACTCGCTCGCGCCGAGCCGCTTCGCCGTGCGTGCGACGTCGAGCGCCGTGTTGCCGCCACCGTAGACCACGACGCGCCGTCCGAGCAACGGCTTGTCCTCGCCTTCCATGCTGCGCAGGACTGCCACCGCATCGAGTATTCGCGCGGCTTCGCCCGCCGGGATGTACGCACGTTTTGCGATGTGCGCGCCGACCGCCAGGAACGCGGCATCGAAGCGGCCCCATTTCATCGTGTCGAGGATATTCGACACCTTGGTGTTCAGCGTGATCTCGACGCCGAGGTCCGCGATGCGCGTGATCTCCGCATCGAGCACATCCCGCGGCAGCCGGTACTTCGGTATGCCGAAGCGCATCATGCCGCCCGCAAACGGGCCGGCTTCGACGATCGTCACCTGATGCCCCAGCCGGCGCAGATGATAGGCGGCGGAGAGGCCGGACGGGCCGGCGCCGACGATCAGCACGCGCTTGCCGCTCGCGGCTGCCGGCGCGTCGAACTTCCAGCCACGCTTCAATGCTTCATCGCCCAGGAAACGCTCGACCGAATTGATGCCGACCGCCTCGTCCAGGTTGCCGCGATTGCAGGCGCCTTCGCACGGGTGATAGCACACGCGACCCATGATCGCCGGCAGCGGATTGTCCTCGGTCAGTTTGCGCCATGCGGCCTCGTAATCGCCCGATTCCGCGTGATAGAGCCAACCCTGAATGTTCTCTCCGGCGGGACACGCATGATTGCACGGCGGCAGACGATCGAGGTACACCGGTTTGCGTGTGCGCCACGAGCCGGTCTTGTTCGCGAGGCTCGAACCCGGATCAAGCGTGATTGCGAAGGGCTTGTCCATCACAAGGCTCCCGGCACATTCATCAAGCCGAAATCGGCGATGTTGCGATCGGCCATCTGCTGGATGAGCGCGATCCGGGCAACCTCCGGCGGATTGCCGAACAGGTGGGCGAAGCGCTTCTGTCCCCGCAGGTAATCGGTCACCGGCACCTTGCGTCGAATCGGCGTGCGGTCGGTGATCGCGCCATCGCGCGCCTCGAACAGTGGAAACAGGCCCGACTCGACAGCGAGCCGGGCGAGTTTCAGCGTGTCGTCGGGCGCCGAGCCCCAACCGAGCGGGCACGGCACATGGATGTGCACGTAACGTGCGCCGTTGATCTCCATCGCCGATCGCACCTTGCGCTCGAGATCGCGCAGATTGGCAACACTTGCGGTCGCGACGTACGGAATGCGATGCGCCATCGCGATCAGCGGCACGTTCTTGCCGGTGCCGAATACATTGCCCGGCGACGGACCGACCGCGGGGGTCGTTGCCGTACGCGCGGCGGGTGGCGTTGCGCTCGAGCGCTGTACGCCCGTGTTCATGTACGCCTCGTTGTCGTAGCAGATGTAGAGCACGTCGTCGTTGCGCTCGAACATCCCGGACAGGCAGCCGAAACCGATGTCCGTCGTGCCGCCGTCGCCCCCCTGCGCGATGACGCGCACATGCGGACGGCCGAGCGCCCGCTGCGCCGCGGCGACGCCCGACGCCACGGCTGCGGCATTGCCGAACAGCGAGTGGATCCACGGAATCTGCCACGACGTTTCGGGGTACGGCGTCGAGAACACTTCGAGGCAGCCGGTTGCATTGACCGCAATCAGCTGGTTCTCGGTTGCCTGCATGGCGGTGTCGATTGCATACCGTGCACCGAGTGCCTCGCCGCAACCCTGGCACGCGCGGTGTCCCGAGTTGAGCGAATTGGTGCGATGCATGTTCGCCTGCACCGAGCGCTGGTCCTCGGCGAGCAGGCGGTTGCCGACGGTGAACGTTCCGGTCTGGTAGAACTTGACGGGCTGGGTTTCCACGGACAGCGCTCCCCCTTTTGTCAGCCGATGCGCGATGCGACGGTGCCGAGGCGGCGCAAAATCGCTTCCGCCGTCGGACCGGAGCGCCGCTGCGCGCTTTCACGTTCCAGTTCGTGACTCACGACGTCGGCATTGAGATCGAGGAACGTCACCTGCTCGAGCTCATCGCGTTCGGCATCCTCGAACAGGCGCGTCAGTGATTCACGGGTGATCGCGCGACCGCCAAGACCGGCAATCACCGTGTACCCGCGGAGCGCGATGCCCGACAGCGACTTGCGGACGCCATCCGAAACAATGCCGCCAAGTCCGACCGCAAGGCATTTCTCAAGCACGACGACACGCTTCGCCCGCTCGAGCACTTCGCGTAGCTCCGCAAGCGGGAACGGGCGAAACGAGCAGAGCGACACGGAACCGATCCGCGAACCGCGCTCGCGCATAGCGTCCACCACCTCCTGTACCGTGCCGTTGACCGAGCCGAGCGCGACGACGATCGTCTCAGCATCGCTCGTCCGATAGGCGCGGAGAAGCCCGCCAGAATCACGACCGAACCGATCGCGGAATTCGGCGGCAAGGTGGGGGATGACCTTCAGTGCGCGAAGCTGCTTGTGATGCGACAGATAGCGGACCTCGGTGAACGCTTCAGGCCCGACCATCGCGCCGATGCTCGCCGGATCGGCCGTATCGAGCATCTGTCTCGGCTCGTAGCGTGGCAAAAAGGCGTCGACGTCACGTTGCGTGGGAATGTCAACGCGGTCGTAGGCGTGTGTGAGGATGAATCCGTCCATGCACACCATCACCGGACACGACAACTCTTCGGCAAGGCGAAACGCCTGGATGTGCAGATCGAGCGCTTCCTGGTTGGTTTCCGCGTAGAGCTGGATCCAGCCGGCGTCACGCATCGACATGCTGTCCGAATGATCGTTCCAGATGTTGATCGGCGCACCGATCGCGCGATTGCCGATCGTCATCACGATCGGCAGGCCGAGTCCTGCGGCGTTGTACACGGCCTCTGCCATGAATAGAAGTCCCTGGCTGCTCGTTGCCGTGTAGGCGCGCACACCGGCTGCAGAAGCACCGATCGCGACTGACAACGCCGCGAATTCCGATTCGACGTTGATGTACTCGCAATTGGCGATCTCGCCCGCCTTGACCATCTCGCCAAGCGCTTCGACGATGTGGGTCTGCGGCGTGATCGGATACGCGCAGATGACCTGCGGCCGACAGAGCGCAATCGCCTCGGCGACCGCGCGCGATCCCTCCGTCTGCTTAAGCATCGGTTGTCTCCCGTTCCCGGCTCGCCGCTTCGAACGCCTCCGTCGCCGCCGCGGCGTTCTTCTCGGCAACCGCTCCGCTGAACTTCGTGCGGATGGCGGAGACGACCGACGCAAGTGCAACGACCCCGCTGATCGCTGCGAACGCGCCGAGCAGCGGTACATTCGGCACGGCACGTCCGACGTGCTTCATGGCCAGCTCCGTCGCGGGCACCGTATACAAGCGATAACGCTGCACGCCACGCACGAAACCACCAAGGCCGAGCTCGTCGCACGAGCGCGTGGAATTGATCAGTACGAGGCCGCGCGCCGGAACGCCGTTGAACAGATCGACCTGATGCAAAAGCGTCGGATCCTGGATGATCAGTGCGTCCGGCGCGAGCACCGGTTCGCGCAGGCGGATCTCCTTGTCATCGATGCGGCAGAACGCCATGACCGGCGCACCCATGCGCTCCGAGCCGAAGCTCGGGAACGCCTGTGCGTAACGACCTTCGAGGAACGCGGCAACGGACAGCATCTCGGCGCCGCTGACGACGCCCTGCCCGCCTCGCCCGTGAATGCGTATCTGGAACATGATGATTTATGTGACGCATCGTCCGCCGCCGCGCGTCGCGGCCCGTTACGGGCGAGCTTTCCTGACGCGATTCTTCGACAAACGGCGCAAGGCTAGCTTGACCCACGTCAACATTCACGGGCAACGCGCGCGATAGCGTTTCCGCCTGACGCTCGGAGGAGCCATGTCGCTGCCGAACCCGGGCGGTACACCCGTTCACGCGACCCTGCGTGGCCGGCTTGCGTGAGAGAGGAAATCGCACGATGGAGCGAGCCCGCACGCTGATCGCCGGCGTCGGATTATTCGAGGGTACGCGCAGGAGCCACTGGCCCGCGCGGCTCGACGTCGCCGAAGGCGCGGCGGGCCTCGTGCTCGTCCTGTTCATGTGGGGGCACATGCTGTTCGTGTCGTCGATCCTCCTCGGGCGCGACGCGATGTGGACGGTGACTCGATTC
>JBKPOL010000114.1:0-18442 GCA_046733075.1 Pseudomonadota bacterium
GCCCACTCCCGAGCCTTCGCGAGCAGCGTGTCGCGAAGGTCGGCAGGGAGCTTCTGCAGTTCCGCGGTGTTGACCATCATCACCTGGTGACCCATCGTCATGTTGACCATGTAGCCGGTCTTCACGATGTCCCAGGCACGCCAGTCGCTCGCGGACAGCGCCGACGTGATCGCACCGTCGATGACCTTGCGCTCGAGGGCGGGAATGACCTCGGCCGAGGTGATCGACACCGCGCTGCCGCCCAGCAGCTTCATCATCTCGACCTGCTCGGGGTTCCACGCGCGCACCTTGAGTCCCTTCAGATCCGCGAGATGCGCAACGGGCCGATTCAGCCAGAAATTCTGCGGCGGCATCGTCCAATGCATCAGTGACGTGATACCGAATTTTTTCTGCATGACGTCGTCGGCGACCTTGCGCACCGCCGGAATGGCCTTGTCGAACTCCTCGTACGTCGTGCACAGGAACGGCAGCGACAGCACGTTGAGCTCCGGTACGTCGCCGGATGCGAAGCCGACGGCGACGTCGCCCATCTGCACCTGGTTGGTCGATACGGCGCGCATGACGTCGGGTGCCTTGTAGGGCATCTCGCCGGCGGCGAACACGGTGATCTTGAGCCGGCCGCTGGTCGCCTTGTTTACTTCCTCGGCGAAAGCGCGATTGAGCTGCGCCGGCTTGTCGTTGACCGGGAAATACGTAAAGAATCGCCACTCGGTTGCGCCCTGCGCGCCGGCGTTCGGCGCGAGCAGCATCGCTGCGATTCCACAAGCGATCGTCCACTGCTTCGTCAGTCGTCCCATGCTTCTCCTCCAGGTTTCCCGGTTTACGCCCAAGTAGGTCGGGACAACTCTTCGCAAGGGTGACCTCGCAACGGAACTGCCGAAAGTCGTCGCTGACCGTGCTTTTGCTTTTGGCGAGCGACTCTAGACTTGCGCTGATGCCATTGCAATTGCCCAAATTGCCGGCGATTTGAAGCAGGCAGCCGCAGCGCTCGGTCGGGAGACCGGGAAGCGGGTCCAAAGCCCTGCTCTTACCGCTTTGTATGGAGCGGCGCTTGCGGCACTTCGGTGCTCTCGGCGGTCGCGAAGCGCCCGGCCTGGTCGTAAATCGCGGTCATCGTGCGCATGAACGCGCCGGCATCGCGCACGACATTGCGCTCGCCGGAAAGCCATGAAAGCGCGGGAATCAGGAACGTTTCCCGCACCCTCCGGTACTCCATGCACGCCCGATCGCCCATCGGCGTCGTCTCGTAATGACGTTCCCGGCCTCGCGCCGACACCTGCACGAGCTCCGCGGCCACGAGCTTCTTGAGCGCATAGGTGACGAGATGCGTGTCATCGACGTTCAGCACCATGCAGATCTCGGAGATCCGGCGCCCGCGCGCCCGATGGTTGACCGCATGCAGGACGAGCACGTCGAGCGCGCCGAGCCCGCGAAACTGGGCCGCTTCCAGGCAATTCACCACCCAGCGCTGGAAGCCGAACATCAGGATGATCAGCGAGAACTCGAACTCCGACAGCTCGCGACTCTGCGCGCTTGCGATGAACGGATGCGGCTCGCCGGGCACGGGAACGGGCGCGGACGACGCGCGGGCCTTCGAGCGCATTGCGCGAGGGGGGCGTTGGGACATAAGTGTTCCGAAGGTCAAGCATCCGCCGGTTTGCGGGGCAGGAACCATGAGAAGCGAACCTTGCCAGCGTCCGAGGATAACGCTTGGGGACGGCTTCGCATGGCATCCGCACATGCGTCCACGCTGGTACAGTTGTCCGGCGTCTCCAGGGCAAGGGACGAAGCGCCCCCGCTAGGCAAGGTCAGAGGGGCGAAAGCGCGGGCGGCCGCGCGGTCGTGTAAATCAGCACGTTTGGTTATCGGAGTGAACATGCGGCGCGGAGAAGACATCGCGGATCCCGCGGCGAAACCCAGTTTCCAGGGGTTGGGCCGTCCGTCCGGCCGGTGGCGCGGTCGACTGTACGACATCATCTTCGAATCGGATACGCGCGCGGGGCGGATGTTCGATCTTGGCCTGATGCTCGTCATCCTGGCAAGTGTGCTGGTCGTGATGCTCGACAGCGTCGGGCTGCTCGCGCGACGCCACGGCGTCCTCTTCGACGTGCTCGAATGGGTCTTCACGGCACTGTTCACCGTCGAGTACGTGCTTCGCCTCGCGTGCGTTCGACGGCCGCTCGCATACGCGGCGAGCTTCTTCGGCATCGTCGACCTCCTGTCGGTGCTGCCGACGTACATTGCGGCCTTCAATCCGGAATTCGCCGTACTGATCGACGTGCGCGTGCTGCGGCTGTTGCGCATCTTCCGCGTACTGAAACTGGGCGAGTACATGGAGGAATTCCAGTTCCTCGCGCAGGCGTTCTCGGACAGCCGGCGCAAGATCCTGGTGTTCCTGAGTGCGGTACTGACGGCGGTCTTGATCAGCGGCACGATCATGTACGTCGCCGAAGGACCGGAAAACGGCTATACGAGCATTCCCATGTCCGTCTACTGGGCGGTCACGACAATGACCACGGTGGGATTCGGCGACATTACGCCGCATACGGCGCTCGGGCGGCTGATGGCAACGATCATGATGCTCCTCGGCTGGGGGGTTCTCGCCGTTCCTACCGGCATCGTCACTGCCGAAATGACGCTCGGTCACACGCGACGCGCGATCCTACCCACGACTTGTCCCCATTGCGGCCAAGCGCTCGGCGCGTCCGGCTTTCCCGGACGCCGTGAGACTTGAACCGGGGGGTGGATCGTCATGACAAGAATCCCCACGCCAGCGGCGCGGTGGCCGATGAGTCAGTGGCGGAACCGTGTTTGCACCGCCAAGCTCGTGGCGAGGGCACGCCGCGTCCGGGGCGGCTTAGATCGGGTCGCCGAATCGAAGGCCCCATCTTCACACACGCGCTGCGCGCGCCCATAATCCGCCACACTCGCGGATCGCGTTGTTGCTGCAGGATCCCGAAGCTCGGGCAAAGCCGGCAGCAAGGCAAATGGCACCGTCGTTGTACACCGCTTGCCGGTACCCGCAATTCTGTTTGAGGAGGCTCTGATGCTGAAACCTACCTGTGTCGCCGCCGCGATTGCGCTTCTTGCGACCGGCCTCGCAACCGCCGCACCGCCGAAGGTCGTCACGCAACCCAACTCGGATCCGCAGTGCTTCGCTCCGTGGGCCGGCAACACGAAGCTCTTCCAGTACCCCGCGAAGAAAGGGCCGTACCGGATTGCACTTGCCAACGGCTACATCGCCAACACGTGGCGCATCCAGATGATCAAGACGGCGAAGGCGTACGCTGCGCAACCGGAAGTCGCCGCGAAGCTGAAGGAATTCAAGGTTGTGTCGACCGGGGAGGACGTAGCGGCGCAGATCGCGGCGATCAACAACTTCATCGACTCGGGCTACGACGCGATCGTCGTCAACGCGCAGAACCCCGCTGCTTTCAAGCCGGTGATCAAGCGCGCCAACGACGCGGGCGTTGTCCTGGTCGCATTCGACAATACGCTCGACACCGACGAGGCGATCAACGTCAACGTCGACCAGAAGGGACTCGGCAAGTACTGGGCGGAATGGCTCGTCAAGAATGTGCCGAACGGGGGCAAGATCCTCGAAGTGCGCGGCGTGTCGGGGACGTCCGTCGATCGCGATCGCCATGAAGGTATCCAGGAAGTCCTGAAGGCATCCGGCAAGAAGTGGGACACGGTCGAAGTGATCGGGAAGTGGGACGATCCGACGGCGCAGAAGGTCACGGCCGATGCGATCGCCGTACACAAGAAATTCGACGGTATCACCGCGCAGGGCGGCGACACGGGCGTCGTGCAGGCGATGATCGACGCCAAGCATCCGTTCGTGCCTTTCGGTGGTGAAACCGAGAACGGCTTCCGCAAGTTTTGCGGCAAGTTCGGCGGCGAGGGCCTGAAGTGCGCATCGGGTGGAACCGGTCCGGCGCAAGTCGCCGTCGCCATCAAGACGGCCATCGCGGCGCTCGAGGGCAAGGTCGTGCCGCAGTCGGTCAAGTTGCCGCTTGCGCGCGTCGAGTCGCCGAACCTCAAGGATGGAACCGACTACTACGCGTCGCTTTCCGACAACTTCTTCGTCGGCAACTCGTTCCCGACCTGCGGCATCAATTTCACCGCGCAGGAAATCATGGGGCAGACCGAAGCGAACAAGTAGGCACGCGAGCGGGGACCGCGACCTGCGATCCCTGCGCGCGCACGCATCGGCGCATGGCGGCAGCCGCGCACGTTCGATATCGCGGTGCCTCGTCCGGTCGGGCGCGGCGCCGGCAACGCCTGGTCGTACCGAGATGAGCCTTTTCGTCATGCAGGGCGTCTCCAAGCGCTACGGCGGCGTTCGCGCGCTGCAGAACGCGGATCTCGTCATCGAGGCCGGTCGCATTCACGCCGTGCTCGGCGAAAACGGCGCGGGCAAATCGACGCTGATCAAGATCATGGCTGGCGTCGTCGTTCCGGACGAAGGCCGAATGCTGCTCGATGGACAGCCGGTCTCGTTCGCGTCACCGGCAGCCGCGAACGCGAAGGGCATCGCGTGCATATTTCAAGAGCTCTCGCTGATCCCCGATCTCTGCGTCGCCGATAACATTTCCATCAGCAACCCGCCAAGACGCTTCGGACTGATCGATCGCCCCGCGCAGCGCCGCGTGGCCGAGGAGGCGCTCGCCCGCGCCGGCGCCGATAACATTCATCCGCTTGCTCTGGTCAAGGACTTGTCGCTGTCGCGGCGACAGATGGTGGAGATTGCCAAGGCGCTTGCGCGCAAGCCGCGAATCCTGATCCTCGATGAAGCCACGTCGGCGCTGACCGCCGCCGACGTGACGAAGATCTACGGCGTGTTGAAGCGGTTGCGCGCGGAAGGTCTCGCGCTCGTGTACATCTCGCACCGGATGCACGAAATCGCGGAACTCGCGGACCAGTGCACGGTGTTCTGCAATGGCCGCAGTGTCGCATCGTACAGAGCGGGAACGAAGACCGACAACGAGGTCGTCGAGCTGATGATCGGCCGCGAATACAGCGCCATCTTCCCACCGCGCAAGTCGACAGCGGAGCACGACGAGCGCCCGCTGCTCGAAGTCCGACACCTGTCGTGGGGCGACCGGCTGAGCGACATTTCGCTGCAATTGCGGGCGGGCGAGGTCATCGGCCTCGGCGGCCTGGACGGCCAGGGTCAACGCGAACTCCTGCTCGCACTTTTCGGCGTGCTGAACGGCACCACGGGCGAAGTGCTCGTCGACGGCAAGCCGATCAGCATCGGTGGTCCCGACGTGGCGAAGCGCGAGGAGATCGGCATGGCGCTGATCCCCGAGGACCGCAAGACCGAGGGCCTGATGCTGCCGATGTCCGTGGGCGACAACCTTTCCTTCGCCGCCCTCAGTCGATTGTCGAGGTGGGGGATCATCGATCGCCGCGCCGAACGCGACGCCGTCCAGCGCATCATGCGCCTTCTCGCCGTGCGCGCAGATGGGGCGGACGTTCCCGCCGGATCGCTTTCGGGCGGGAACCAGCAGAAGCTCGTCATCGGCAAGTGGCTGATGATGGCGCCGCGCATCCTGCTGTTGAACGACCCCACCCGCGGCATCGACGTCGGCACGAAACAGGAGATGTACCAGCTTCTGCGGCGCCTTGCGGACGAGGGTGCGGCGATTCTTTTTTATTCGACCGACTACGACGAGCTCGTCGGCTGCTGCGACCGTGTCCTCGTGATGTACGACGGCGCGATCAGGCGCGAGCTGGCGGGCTCCGACATCACCGAACGGGCACTGATCAGCAGCGCGCTGAACATCGGTGTCGAGACAGGCGACACGCGCGCGTTGCATACGGCCGCCACGTGAACGGGGACTGGTCGTACCGGCTGCGCGAGCACAAGGGCACACTGCTCGCCTTCGGCGCGTTCATCGTGATGTTCACGCTCTACGCGGCGAATCATCCCGCCGGCTTCGGCGCGAACGTCGCGACGACGGCCGCGAACAAAGGCGTCCTTCTTGCGATCGTCGCGATGGCGCAGACGCTTGTCGTGCTCACGTCGGGCATCGACCTGTCCGTCGGCATGGTGATGGTGCTCGCGAACTGCCTCGCCTCGAGCATCGTCGTCGGCTCGCCGCTGATGACGACGCTTGGCGTGCTCGGCGTGTTGCTCGTCGGGTGCGTGTGCGGCGCGATCAACGGTCTCATCGTCATCGTCGGTCGCTTACAGCCGATCGTCACGACGATCGCTACGGGCGCCGTGTATTACGGCGTCGCGCTGGCGCTGCGCCCGGTGCCTGGCGGCGACGTCACGACCGGACTCGCGGACACCCTGACGGGGCAAGTGCCGGGCGGCGTGCCGGCGAGCGTCGTCGTGCTGCTCGCGCTGATCGCGATCGTTTGGATTCCGTTCCGGCGCTCGGCCATCGGGCGCGCGACCTACGCGGTCGGGTCGTCGGAAGTCGGCGCCTACATGTCCGGCGTGCCGATCCGGCGCGCGAAATTCGTCGCGTACACGCTGTCGGGCCTGCTCGCATCGATGGCCGGTCTCTTCGTGACGTTCATCACCTATACCGGAGAAGCATCGGCCGCCAACGGCAACACGTATACGCTGTATTCGATTGCCGCGGTGGTGCTCGGCGGCGTATCGCTGTTCGGCGGGTCCGGCAGCGCAATCGGCGCCATCTTCGGCGCACTGATGTTTCGCACGATCGGCGATCTGCTCTTCGTGTTCAACGTCGAGCCGCTGTGGCAGCCGCTTTTCCAGGGCATCGTGCTGACCGCGGCCGTCTGTCTCGGCGCATTGCGGCTGTTGCGCGTGCGCAATCGCCTGGAGCTGTATGGCTGAAGCGCAATCCCGCGTCGATGGCGGCGGCATGCGCGCGATGGCGGACGGACTGCGCCGCCACGTCGACCCCGCCATCGCCTGGGCGTTCGGCTGCATCGTTCTCGTGCTGCTCGTCGGAAGCCTCTACTCCAGCAGCTTTCTGTCACCGCAATACCTGCTCCAGCAACTGAAGGTCGCGTCCTTCCTCGGCGTGATCGCGACGGGCATGATGATCGTCATCCTCCTCGGCCAGATCGATCTCTCGGTGCCCTGGGTCGTTGCGGTCGGCGGAATGATGGCGACGGCGGCGACCGGCTGGGGGGCGATCGGCAACGTGCTGGCAATTCCCGTCGGCGTTGCTTGCGGCATCGCGCTTGGGATCGTCAGCGGCATCGGCGTCGCCTATCTCCGCATTCCCTCGATGGTCGTCACGCTTGCCGTCAATGCCGTGGCGCAAGGACTGATGATCGTGCATACGGGCGGGTTCTCGCCGCAGGACGCGTCATCGCCGGCGATGCGGTTCCTCGCCACGGGTGACAGCCTGCTCGGAATACCGAACGCCGTGATCGTATGGATGCTGGTCGGAGTTGGCGCAGTGTTTCTTCTCACTCGCACGACGTTTGGCCGCACCGTGTACGCGATCGGGAACCGCGAGCGCGCCGCGTATCTTTCAGGTGCCCGCACACGCCTCGTCGTGATGGGGGCGTTCGCCCTGTCCGGGGGCCTGTCCGCATTGGGCGGCGTGCTGCTTGCGGGCTATGCGAGCAAGGCTGCGCAGGCGATGGGCGATCCTTATCTCCTGCCCGCAATCGCGGCAGTGGTGCTCGGCGGCACGTCGATCCTCGGCGGGCGCGGCCGCTATCTCGGCACCGTCGCGGGCGTCGTTCTCATCACGCTGTTGCAGTCGATCCTGTCGGTCATGCAGATGCCCGAGTTCGGCCGACACGTGACGTATGGCGTCGTCATCGTCGCGATGCTTCTGATCTATGGTCGCGGTCGCAAGCATTCCGAATAGCGCCGGAAAATGCATCTTTGCTCGAACCGAATGCGCGGGCGCTGTGCCTGCACTGTGCTGAGATACTGAATGCCGCTCGATCTCACATCCAGCTTCCAAGTCATCGACCCGCGTTTTCGTACGCTCGTCCTTCCCTACGTCCATCTCGAAAAGCTGTACACGGGTTGCCGCTGGGCGGAGGGACCGGCGTGGTTCGCCGCGGGTCGCTATCTGGTTTGGTCGGACATACCGAACGATCGGATGCTGCGTTGGGACGAAACCGACGGTTCCGTCTCGGTGTTCCGGCAACCGGCCATGAACACGAATGGCCACACCGTCGACCTGCAGGGACGCCTCGTCTCGTGCGAGCATCGAACCCGATGCGTTTCGCGAATCGAGTTCGACGGCACGCGCAAGGTGCTAGCGGACCGCTACGAGGGCAAGCGTTTCAACTCGCCGAACGACGTCGTCGTCAAGAGCGACGGCAGCATCTGGTTCACCGATCCGAGCTACGGCATCGACTCGGATTACGAAGGCGACGCTGCATCGAGCGAGATCGGGTCGAACAACGTCTATCGGATCGATCCCGCGAACGGCCGGGTGTCGGTTGTCGCATCGGATTTCGCGCAACCCAACGGCCTTGCCTTCTCTCCGGACGAATCGCTGCTGTATATCGCCGATACCGGACTCACGCATTGCGCCGACGGACCCCATCATCTTCGCCGCTTCAAGGTATCCGCCGACGGGAAGTCGATTTCGGCCGGGGAAGTGTTCGCGTCGTGCCCCGTCGGCCTTTACGACGGTTTCCGCGTCGACGTGCACGGCAACCTGTGGCTCTCCGCGGGCGACGGCGTGCACTGCCACGCGAGCGACGGCGCGCTTCTCGGCAGGATCATCGTTCCCGAATCCGTCGCGAACGTGTGCTTCGGCGGGCCGAAGCTGAATCGCCTGTTCATCTGCGCGACCACGTCTCTCTATTCGGTGTTTCTGAATACGCGCGCGGCACCGCGCGGTGCGAGCGCCTGAGCCTTCGCAACCGAACGATGCTGAGGAGCACCGGAAGCGGCTACCGCATCCGCACGATGAAGGAGCGGGACGTCCTCACGGCCGTGGACTGGGCGGCGGGCGAAGGATGGAATCCGGGCCTGGACGATGCAAGATGCTTTCACGCGGCGGACCCGAGCGGTTTCCTGATCGGTGAACTGAACGGCCAGCCGATCGCGACCATCTCCGCCGTGAAATACAGCCAGTCTTTCGGCTTTCTCGGCCTGTACATCGTCCAATCATCGCATCGCGGTCGCGGTTACGGCCGGGAGTTGTGGAACGCCGGCCTCGCGTATTTGCGAGGGCGCACCGTCGGTCTGGACGGCGTCGTCGCGCAGCAGGCCAATTATCGAAAATCCGGATTCGAGCTCGCCTATCGAAATATCCGCTATCGGGGAGTAGTGGCCGGACAACAGGCTCGCAAAGATCCGCGCATCGTGCCCGCGTCGTCGATCCCTTTCGAGGCGCTGAACGAGTACGACGCGACGCTGTTCCCCACCGACCGCGCCGCATTTCTCCGGTCCTGGCTCGACCAGCCGCGAAGCACTGCGCTCGCTGTTCTGGACGACGGCCGGCTCGTCGGATTTGGGATGATCCGCGCCGCTCGCGTTGGCCACAAGATCGGGCCGCTGTTCGCCGATGATGCGCAGCACGCGGACCGACTCCTCGAGGTACTGGCCGCAAGCGTGCCGAGCGGGGAGCAGGTCTTCCTCGACGTGCCGGAGGTCAATCGGGAGGCGATCCTGCTCGCGCAGCGACACCAGATGGACGTGGTCTTCCAAACCGCGCGCATGTACCTGGGCGCTGCGCCGGACCTGCCGATGCATCGAATCTACGGTGTGACGACGTTCGAGCTTGGATGACTTCGGTGGATCACACTTCGCACGCTCGACTAAGGTCGCAGGCAATGCTTCTCGTGCTTTGTAGCTTGTGCGCGGCACTGCTTGTGCTGTCCGGACTCCCGTCGATCGCGCAGGCCCAGGTGTACAAGTGCCAAGACGCGGCGGGCAAGACGACGTATTCGGATTCGCCGTGCACGCAACGCGGTACGACGCTCAATGTACCCAACGAGGCGAAGGGCAATGCGAGCGATGGCAGCGTGTGCGCGCAACTGCTGGACGAACGCCGCAGGCTCGCTGCCGAAGCGGCGCGGAATGCCAAGAGCGGACGAGCCGAGAGCGCGTCCAGTGCCAAGCGTCGGCAGTCGCTTGCGCAGCAATACGCCCGGCGCTGCATCGGGATCACCCGTTCGGAAGATTGATCGATGAGACTGATGCAGCGATCAAATCTCATCGTCATGTCGCCGAGGCGTGCGTTTCCGTGACCGAGTACCGCATCGACCCGAGGCGCTCGCCACCGCGGCGAAGCTCGGCGTGGACATGCGCAAGCTCTACGATGTCGTGTCCGCAGGCGGTGCCAACAGCCGGATGTTCCAGATGGTGATGCCGTGGGTGCTGGAAGGCGACGCGAGTCACCTGAAGGGGCCGCTCCGCATCGCCGGCAAGGACATGCGGTTCTACACGCGGCTCGCCGAGAGCGCGCCCTCGACGGCGTTCATCGCGCAGGCCGTCAACCAGACCTGTCTGCTCGCCAATGTCCAGGGGCACGGCGAGCGGTTCATGCCCGTGCTTCCCGGCATCCTTGCCGAGCTCAACGGCTGCACGATTCGCGACCTCGACGCGTGATGCAGGTGCACGCGAACATCGCTGCACACCTTTCGCGAGCAAGCTTCGCCCGCTCCACGAGATGTTTTACGCGTCGAGCGCCTGCAGTGCCCGCTTCGAGTCCGACACCCATCCAAAGATTCCGCCCTGTGCCTTGATCATTTCGAGCGCAACGCGCTGGAACTCGGGGAAATACGAGCCGACGCAATCGGACAGCACCACGCATTCATAGCCGCGATCGTTCGCTTCGCGGACCGTCGTGTTCACGCACACTTCCGTCGTTACGCCGCAAACGATCAGCGATTTGATGGCGCGATTGTGAAGGATCAGGTCGAGATCGGTCGCGCAAAACGCGCCTTTGCCGGGTTTGTCGACGACGACCTCGCCGGGTCTGGGATAGAGATCGGGCACGATGTCGTGACCGCGCTCGCCGCGCACCAGGATGCGACCCATCGGGCCGGGATCGCCGATGCGCTTCTCGCCGCGCCCGCGCACGATCTTGGAGGGCGGGCAATCGGCGAGGTCCGGACTGTGGCCCTCGCGCGTATGGATGATGAGCATCTCGCGGGCGCGCGCCGCATCCAGCATTCGCTTGCATGGAGCGATCACCGCCTGCAGCGGCGAGACGTCGTTGCCGAGCGCTTCGCCGAATCCGCCCGGCTCGACGAAATCACGCTGCATGTCGATGACGAGCAACGCGGTGGTCTTCGGATCGAACGCGAACTCGTATGGTTCGGCGTTCATCGTGGCACTGCTCATAACGCTTTCTCCGATCGGCCGTCGACAGGCTGTTTGCTCATCGCCGACGCGCGTTGCGCACTCTCGCACGTCGGCGCCCACGACGATGTCCCGACGTGACCTCGTCACGAGACACCGTGTCGTTTCCAGGGATGGTCATTCACGCCCTGCTGCATTCGCCGGAGCATCGGGCGCACGCGCGCCGAGCATCAGGCACGTCGCACCGAACAGCGCGTAACCGAGCGCGACCATCGGCGACACCGCCCAGCCGAGTTGCGCACCGTGGATCAGTCCCACGAAGGCGAGTATCGCCCCCGCAAACGCCCAGGCCGCGGCCGTCCGCAACCGGTTGTCGATGATGAACACCGCGATCGCGCCGAGCACCATTCCCGCAAGCACCGACCCTCCGCCGAGCGACTCCAGTCCGCGGTAGAGCACGCCGGTTGCCGCGAGCTTGGCCATCCCGACCTGCGCCGCGGACGTACCCGCTGCTGCGAGCGCGCCGTCGATCTGCGTCTTCGCCCATTCGGCAATGTTCGGAATCAATGCGAGCACGACGGCCGGTGCGTGACTCTTCGGCGTCACCTGGAACGCCTGCGCGCCGATGACGAGGCCGATGTAGAGCAGGATCGGCAGGATCGCGACCAGCGGGATCACTGCAAGGAGCAGCGCAGTGAGGCCAAGGAAGCAGACGATGGCGATCGCGACGCCGGTGGCGAGTGAGTAGCCGATGCGGCCGCCGACCGCCTTCCACCCCGGGTGGCCGATGTAGACGGCAGGCGGAAACGGGCTGCCGAGCATCGAGCCGACGATGGCGCCGACGCCGTCGGCGAGCAGGATTTTGCGCAGGTTGTAGTTGTCGCCGGCAGCCGCCGCGCTCTCGACGTTGTTCATTGCTTCGGTGAAGTTATAGATGCCGAGCGGAATGGCCGTGACGAGCAGCGGCGCAACCTGTGCGAGTCCCTGCCAGACGTCCGAAGAGAACATAGGCACACGCAGTCCGAACTGCTCGAACGACTTCGCGACTGCGGACGTCTGCATGTAGTCGCTCCAGCCGACAAGCGAGACGACCCAGCCGATCACGGACCCGACGATCACCGCTGCAAGACCGCCTGGAACGCCGCCGGGCAGGCGAATGTTCGCCGTCCACGCGATCAAAACGAGCGCAAAGCAGACGAGGCCGATCCACGGAATTTCCCACATCTGGAAGGCGGGACGCATCGAGATGAAAGCAACCGAGATTCCGGCGAGCGTACCGAGCATCGCCGCGCGAGGCGTCATGGCGCGGATCCTCGGCCCGACGAACGCGCCGAGGAGCACGATGACGCCGATGATGAAGCACCACGCGAGGCCCGCACGCCATGCGACGAGCGGATCCTTCGTCGCGAGATACGTCGGCAGCATGATCAGGAACACGACGATGAACATGTGCGGCACGCTCGGGCCATAGGGCATCGCCGTCACGTCGCTGCGTCGCTCCTGCTTGCTCAACTGAAATGCGAGATACGCGTAGAACAGGTTGCCGAGCGGCAGCGCGATGCCGAGCGCGGGCAGGATGCGGCCGAACACCGTATCCGCGGGAAGTTGCACGACACCGAGACACAGTCCGGTGAGAACGATAACGTTCAGCAGCACGTTCGTGAACAAGCCGAAGAAGCCGTTCAAATCCCCCACGACCCACAAGCGTGGGTGCGCATCCGTCGCGACGATCGTTGCCATGCCCATTTCTCCCTGTCGTTACGTCCGCCGGGACGCAATGTAGGCGCGCCAGCCGCCGTACTGCGTGATCTCCCGCTTGTCCTTGCACAGAAACGGTTCGCCCAGCACGCCGAGGACGATCGATCCATCGCGCAGGACGACTTTGCCGATGGCGAGCCCCGGCGGCTCCGAGAGCAGAATCTTCGCGATGCCCTCGGCCGGCACGTCCCAGATTTCGACGGCGACGTTCGTGCCTTCACCCGGTGTTCGAAGCATGGCCGGATGGCGGTCATCGATCGACCAGATTCGATAGCACGCGTCGGTCGCGTCCTCGCGCACGAAGGTCGCTCCGTTGTCGACGAGGTTCGGGTTGAGCTCGAGCCCCCGCATCAGCGTGCCGTTCACTGCGAGCAGAACGTTGTTGGTCATGGCGTGGTTAGCCTTCGATCCAAGTCCCGGTCTCGCCCCGCAGCGCGCGCGCCATGCTTTCGGGATTGGTGATCACACCGCGTCCCCCTCGACGTCTGCCCACGTACGTCAACAGCGCTTCGATCTTGGGCCGCATGCTGCCTTCGCCAAACTCGCCCTCGGCCGCGTAGCGTTGCGCCTGCTCGATGCCGATCCGGTCGAGCCATTGCTGGTCGGGTTTGCCGAAACGGAGCGCGACGCGCTCGACTCCCGTGGGAATCATCAGCAGATCGGCGTCCATCTCGATTGCCAAAAGCGCGGAGGCGCGATCCTTGTCCACGACCGCCTCCACGCCGTGCAGCTCGGCGCCGTTCGCTTGCGCAACTGCAATGCCGCCGCCTCCGCACGCGATGACGAGCACGCCCTCACGCGCGAGGCTCGCGATGATCGGCGCCTCGACAATGCGCACGGGTTGCGGCGAGGGCACGCACCGGCGCCATCCCCGGTTCGAATCCGGCATGATCGACCAGCCGAGGTCGCGCTCGAACCGACGCGCGAGCTCCTCCGGCATGAAAGAGCCGATCGGCTTGTCGGGACGGGCGAACGCCGGATCGTTGCGATCGACGAGCGTTTGCGTCACGAGCGTCACGACGCGCTTGACGATGCCGCGCCTCGCGAGCTCGTTGCCCAACGCATTCTGGAACATGAAGCCGATCGCGCCTTGCGTGTCGCCGACCGCATAGCGAATCGGAACGGTGGGCACCTGCCCGTCGGCGATCTCGGACCGGCGCAGGATGAATCCGACTTGCGGTCCGTTGCCGTGCGTGACGACGACGTTCCATCCAGCGTTCACCATGTCGACGATGTGGACCGCCGTTGCGCAAACGGCGTCGTACTGATCGTTGAGCGCCGTGTGCTGGTCGTCGCGAATCAGCGCATTGCCGCCCACCGCAACCACCGCAATCTGCGTCATGTCGCAACGCCCTTCGCAAGCGCCACGACCGCCGCGCTGAAGCATCGCATCGGCGCCGACGTGATCCCCGCGCCGATCTGACCGACGCCCGCCTCGCGATGCGCGATGCCGCTGTTGATGACTGGCAGGATGCCGCGGTCCACGACCTTGCGTGCGTCGATGCCGGCAGCGACCGGCGCAAAGTCCAGCGCAGGCAGCGTGAACGTCGGGTTCGTGCCGATCGTGATTGCGCGCATGCGGAGGCTGTGGTGCAGCGCGTCGGTGGCCGAGCCGCCGACGAACTTCACAATCGCCGGCGCCGCTGCCATGGCGAATCCGCCGACGCCCGCGGTCTCGGTGATCGATGAGTCACCAAGATCGGCGGCTGCATCCGCCAGCGAATACCCGGGGAAGTAGAGGCCGTCGACGGGGTTTGCCGGGGCCTGGAACCATTGATCGCCGGTGCCCGAAAGGCGGATGCCGAAGTTGACGCCATTGCGCGACATGGCCGTCACCATCGAGCTTCCCGCAACGCCGGCTGCCGCATCGAGCATCGCCTTGCATGCCGCCATCGAGACGTTGAGGAAGAAGTGATCGTTGCCCGCGATGAACTCGAGCGTCGCCGCGGCGCGCTCTCGAGGAACATCGGAGGCGAGCAGCGCCGGCACGAGCCGCTTGAACAGGAGCGACGTGGCGGCGGCGTTACGGTTGTGGACTTCGTCGCCCATCGTGAGCGCCTGCGCCATCAGCGACTTGACCTCGATGCCGCCGAGTCGCGCCAGCGCTGCGCGAAGCGTCGGGGCGACGTCGCGGGCGATGAAGCGCAAGCGGTCGATGACGCTGCGATCGTTTGCGCCGAAGCGCAGGACCTTGCCTAGGCCTTCGTTGAAGTTGCTGAAGGCCCGATTGCGGCCGCGCTTGTTCTCGACGATCCATAGCGGCATCGAAGGACTGATGATTCCCGCCATCGGCCCGACCGCGCCATGATGGTGATTCGGCTCGAGCGCGACACCTCCGGAATCTGCGAGACGCGTCGCGGCATCGAGCGTTTCCGCCCAACCTTCGAGCAGGATCGCGCCGAGGATCGCGCCACGCATCGGCCCGCACATCGCGGACCACGCAATCGGCGGTCCGGCATGCAGGATCAGGCGGCGCCCTGAATCCATCGCGGCAATGACATCGCGCGCGACCGCGATGTCGACCACGACGGGATGCGCGTTGATGAACCGCGCGAACGCTGCACGATTCGCCTCCTCGACCGCCGGACGGTTCAGTATTTGCGCAAGCGCCCAGCCGGCGTCGCGGTCGCCTTGTGCGGGCGGCTGCCAGCTTGTCGGCACGCATTGGCCACCGGCACTTTCGACGTTATCGCCGAAGCTCGCGAGGCCGACGTTGACGACCTTCAGCGTCTGTTTGAAGAGCGGCTTCATGGCGATTTTGCGGTCCGTTCGGCGACGGCAGCGGCGAGGGCTGCCGCAAGCGAGGCCGCCTCGATGTTGCTGTGCATAACACGCGCCCCCGCAGCCGCGAGCGTGCGTATCTCGGCGGCGCGATCCTGCGGGTCGCCGTCCGTGCCGCACACGTGGCCGATCGCAACCAGCTTCCGGCCGTTCGCCGCTGCCGTTCGCTGTGCTTCGCGCAGTGCATCCGCGAGTTCATCCGCCGGGCTCGGGTGCGCTCCGAAGCCGAGGACGACGTCGAACAGCAGAATCGCGATCGTCGGATCGCGTCCCGCGTGTCGGATCGCCGCGTTGCGCAGCGACGGATCGATCATTGGATGCGGCCGGCCGCGCGTGTATTCGTCGTCGCCCATGTCGATGAAAACGTGACCGCTCATCGAGCCGTCGAGGGCGGCCGCGCCGGGCGCCGGCGCGTTCGACCGGCAAGGAAGACCGCGACGCAGGAATGCGAGCTGCGCTTCGTAGCAGAACGTGCCGCCGGTGAACAAGCCGCGGACGTTGCGCTGTGTCGGCGCGAGGCCGTCGAGCTCGCTTGCGGCACGCGAACCGCCGGCGTCGGCGCGTTCGCCTGCGCCGCGTACCGTCGAGCGCGCCGAGGTCGAGCTCGCGTCACCCTTGGCAAGCGCAACGGCGATGTCCGCTGCTTCGGCAAGCGAATCGGCCACATGGAGTTTCTCGCCACGCGCGCTGTCGGCAGCGGCGCCCAGGAAGTGCACGACCGTCGGCTTGCCGGATGCGGCGGCGAGCGCCAGCACTTGCGATGCGACGCTGGCTGCCGGAGGCTTCGAGATCAGTACGATGACTTCGGTCGCGTTGTCTTCCCCGAGCGCGCGGAGCGCCGCGCGCATCGTCAGACCGCCAATCTCTTCTTTGAGGTCGCGCCCGCCGGTGCCGATTGCCTGGCTCACGCCGGCGCCGCGGTTGTGAATGCGGCACGTCACTTCCTGCAAGCCCGTGCCGGATGCGGCGACGAGACCGATGGCGCCGCGACGAACGACGTTCGCGAAGCCGAGCGGAATGCCGTTGATGATCGCCGTGCCACAGTCGGGACCCATGACCAGCAGCCCGCGATCTTCCGCATGGCGCTTGACGGAACGTTCGTCCTCGATCGAGACGTTGTCCGAGAACAGCATCACGTGCAGTCCGAGCGACAGCGCCTTCATCGCCTCGGCTGCTGCGTATTCGCCGGGAACGGAGATGAGCGCGAGATCCGCGTCGGGGGTGGACTCGACGGCAGCGGCGACGCTCGTCACCGGCAACGAAAACGCGCCGGTCGATTGGCCGGAACTGCCGGGAGCCGTGCCTTCGAGCAGCGTCGCGGCCGCCTCGATCGCTTCGTCGCATGCGTTGCCATCGCCGCGCACGACGACGAGCAGGTCCGAGGGATGAACGTCGGCATCGACCGCCAGGTTGGCGTGCTGCAATTGTGCGAGATTCGCCGGCGTGGCCATGATGCACGAGGCTTCGGCGATGCCCGGACGCTTGCGCAGCGCCGCGCCGACCTGCATCAGCGCAACCGAATCCTTGTAGAGATTCGAGAAGACGCGATATCTGATGTCACTCGTCATGCGCGGATCCGGGCGAAGACGGCAAACTCATGTGCATCGTCGCGTAGCAGCCAGCAGTGAGCGGCTACCCTGCGGCAAGGTCGCCGGCCCGTGAGACACCACGCGCCGCGTCGACGCCCGACCGCGAGGCGCATCGTCCGCCAATTGGCCGACGCGCGCAACTCCGCGCGATCGAGGTCCTCGTGGCTCATGCGATCGGTTCGTGATTGCCGCCCCGGTGCGGCGTAGCATTGAGGTCGTCCACCTTGAGCGAGACCGATTGACCGATGGAACGACGAGTCTTTCTGGGTGCCATCGGTATCACGCTGGTTGGCGCGTGGCGAAGCGCCCAGGCGCAGGAGGCGGGCAAAGCATGGCGCGTCGGATTCCTCACGGGCATGACCCGCCCGCCAGACGGCGCTCCCCCGGCACCCTTGCGCACCGCGTTGCAGGCCGCCGGGTTCACCGAGGGCAAGAACCTCGGCTACGAGTGTCGCTGGGCCGAGGCGCATAACGAGCGTTTGCCAACACTTGCAGCCGAACTCATCGCGCTTCGCGTCAATGCGATCGTGACGAGCGGAGGTCCGGCCGCTGCGGCCGCAAAGCAGGCGACGTCCACCATTCCGGTGATCGTCGTGAATGGAGGCGATGTTGCGGAAACGGGCCTCGTCTCGAGTCTTCGCCGCCCGGGCGGCAACGTGACCGGGGTCAACGATCCTGCCGCCGTGCTGAGCGCGAAGCGCCTCGAAATCCTGAAGGAGGTCGTGCCGGCGATTGCGCGCGTAGCCGTCCTGTGGAATGCCGGCGACAACGCAATGACGCTGCGGTATCGACAGATCGAGCATGCAGCGCAAACGCTGCACCTCGACATCGAGCCGCTCGGTGTGCGCGAGCCCGATGACTTCAATGCTGCGCTGGAGGCGATGACTCGCACGCCGCCGGATGCGTTGATGATGGTGACCGATGCATTGACTACGCTCAACCGGCGCCGCGTCATCGACTATGCAGCCGCGCACCGAATCCCGGCGATGTACGAGTTCGATTCGGTCGTGGAGGCCGGTGGATTGATGTCCTATGGCAGTGATCCCCGGGAAAGCTTCAGCCTCGCCGGGGAGTACGTCGCCAAGGTGCTCCGGGG
>JBKPOL010000115.1:0-6789 GCA_046733075.1 Pseudomonadota bacterium
TTCGCAGGTAGGGCGCGTCGAAACTGTGGCTGTGACCCACGACCAGGCGAACGTTTGCCTTCCGCGCCGCATCGATCATTGCCGCGCAATCGGCGAGCGTCACCGCCATCGGCTTCTCGACCAGCACATGCTTGCCGCATCGCGCGGCCGCGAGGCAATGCTCGGCGTGATACTGGTGCGGCGTCGCGATATAAACGACCTCGACTTCCGGGTCGTCACAGAGCTCGTCGACGCTCGCGCAAGTCCTTCCGCCGAAGTCCTTCACGAACTGCGCCCGCGATTCGGGGCGCGGGTCGGCCGCCGCGACGAGGCTGATGCGTTGGTCGGCGCGCAACGTCGGCAGCATCGACATGAAGCCTCGGCCAAGACCCGCAACGCCCAATTGCAACCTACGTTCGTGCACGGGTTGCCGCGCGTCAGAGCTCGAGCACGAGCTCGGGTGAATGGGCGCGTGAGACGCAAACCGTCATCTCACGCCGGCGCTCGGCGTCCGTGAGAACGAGATCCCGGTGATCGGGCTCGCCGGCCCGCACCTTCATCCGGCATGATCCGCAGGTTCCGCTCTCGCACGAGCTGGGGATGCGGTAGCCGCGCGCGCGCAATGCCTCGAGGATCGATACCCGTGCCGGAACCTCCACGGCGTCCCCATCGAAGCCCACGCGTACGCGTAACGGCTGGTCCTCGGGACTGCGCGGCGCTGCGCGAACCGCGAAGTCCTCGAAATGGACGGCGGATGTCGGCCAATGGCCGGTCATGTCGCGTACCGACTGCATCAGTGCGGAAGGACCGCAACAGTAGACATGCGTGCCTTGCGGCGGCTTTTCGAGCAACGGCCACAGATCGTACGCGTCGTCCGGATTTCCTGCATCGTGGTGCAGGACGACCCTGCCACGGTATTGCGGTGCCAGGAACTCGTCGCGAAACGCCGTCACGTCGGGCGCGCGCGTAAGGTAGCAGAGCTTGAACGTTCTGCTGCCCGCGTGCTCGAGATGTCGCACCATCGAGCGAATCGGCGTGATGCCGATTCCACCGGCGATGAACAGATGACTTCGCGCCGTGTGGCCGAGCGCGAACTCGTTTCGAGGCAGCGACACGTGCATCGCGTCTCCGGTGTGCACCCCGTCGACGATGCTGATCGAACCACCGCGGCCGCTCGCCTCGCGTTTGACTGCGATGACGTAGCGCTGCCGGTCCTCGGGCGCGTTGCAGAGCGAGTATCGCCGCGTGACGCCGCTCGGCGCCTGAACGAGGACATGCGCGCCCGCGGTGAACTCCGGCAGCTCTCCGCCGCCAGCCGCGACGAGCTCGAACTGCCGGATACCCGCGGCCGCATTCATGACGTCCGCTACGCGAAGCGTGAGGACCAGCTCGGGATTCAGCGCGTCCAAACATTCATCCGCATGAGGCTCGCCCCGGCGCCTTCAGATCTTGAACGCCTCCATGGCCTCGGGCGCAAACAGTTCCTCGGGCTCGACCAGCCGCTTTGACAGACCGCACTCGTGGTGATAGCGCAGGAAGGTCGAGAGCGCCGTGCGGTTCGGCTCGAATCCGTAGGGCCAGAAATCCTCACCCATCAACGCACGCGTTTCCTCCACGTGTGCGGTCAGCCAGGGCAGCATCGCCTTCAGCGCTGCTGTGATGTAGAGGTCCTCGTACGTGCGTTGCTGTGCGGCGACAAACGCCTTGTATAGCGCCTGCGCCACCCACCGGTTCTGCTCGTAGACGTCGCGCCGGATGACGACGGTGTGCATGATCGGGAAGATGCGCGTATCGCGGAAGTACTGCTGCTCGACCTGCTTAAAGTCGACGAAGAGGCGTCGAACCTCGTTCGGGCGGTTCACGAATGTCGAGGGCATCCGCGCGGTGTGCAGCGCGTCGATCTCGCCCTCGGCAAGCATCTGTGCGAGCGTTTGCGTTTCACGGATCGGTTGAATGCGGATGTTCGGCGGCAGGTCGAGCTTCTGTTTCTCGGAGCGGCCGGGTTCTTCCTCGCCCCCCGTGAAGTACGTGACACTGTCGACCGGGACGTCGTAGTAGTCGGCGAGAATGCCGCGAATCCACACGGGCGCCGTCATCTGGAACTCCGGCGTTCCGACGCGCTTGCCAACCAGGTCCTTAGGCTCGCGAATGCCGGCGCGCGCGTTCACGAAAACGCAGGAGTGGCGAAAGAAGCGGGACGGAAACACCGGAATCGCGACGAAAGGCCGCGGCTCGCGAAACATCGACACCGTGTAGGAGGACAGCGACATTTCCGCGACGTCGAATTCGCGATGCCGGATCATCCGGAAGAACGTCTCCTCCACCGGCAGGTTGAGGTAGTTGAGCTCGATGCCATCCGGCTGAACCGTTCCGTCCATCAACGCGCGCGTACGGTCGTAGTTCCAGCACGCCAGCGAAAGCCTGAGTTTGGACATCACCGCTTCTCCTGCCGCCGATCGTCACTGTTGTGTGAACGCGGGCCGCATCACCCAGCAACACGTGGGCGGCGGGCGTACGAGAGGAAGGATTCGCGTGCCATCATAGCGCGGGCCCGCTCCGTCACTCGGCGCACAACGAACGAGGAATGGAGACCGCGCGCCCTCCGCCGCGCGCGAGCGCCTGCATCGACGGTATGCAGCCCTCGCCGATCGCGGCGAAGCATTGGTCAGTCCAGCATAGGGCGTGGGGCGCGAGGATGACGTTCGGAAAACCGAGGATGCGCGCGTCCTCGGGGGGCGGTTCAGGGTCGAGGACATCGAGACCAGCGCCTGCGAGTCGCCCCTGCATCAGGGCATCGTCCAACGCGCGCTGATCGACGATCGCGCCGTGTTGATGAGGAAGGACGTGCGCTTCATCATCGCAAGCCGTGGTGCGTTCACGAGATGCCGCGTGTCCTGGGTGAGCGGGCAATGCACGGCCTCGCCGTGTACCTCACGGGCGACACCGGTCTCCATGCCGAAATGCAGACGGTCGAGCGCGACTTCTACAAGGCCAATTTGATGCAGTTGAACTACGGAGCGACCGCTCTGACTCCGGAAGCGGCCGCGTATGCCGTCGATACGCTCGTGCAGCCGGCCGCGGTGATCCTGTCGCATGTGAACGAAGCCGCGACGACGAACGGCAAGATTCGACCGACGTCACGCTCGTCCGCCTTCATCGCGCTCGTCAACGCGCGGCCAGTCTATCCGGCGTTGAGCGGCAGGACGATGGAGTTCGATGGGAGCGGCAAGTGCCTCGCCGGTTGCTCGTGAAACGCTGCACGAAACGCGCGTGCGCGCGGCTGCTCCTCACGCTGGCGCAAGCGCTTTGGCGCCGTCAAGACGCGCATCAGCGATTCGCGATGGTGAACAGCTCGCGCGGCTCGCGAATGCCGCGCAATGCGTGGAATCCGAGAGAAACGAGCTTGCCGCGCGATGACGCCGCCGAGTCGTGAACGGTGCCCGACACCAGCACGTTTCTTCCAAGCGGCCGGCAAAGCCCTTCGATGCGACTGGCCTCGTTCACCGCCGAGCCGACGACGGTGAAGTCGAGCCGGTCCCGCGTGCCGATGTTGCCGTACAGCACTTCACCGAGGTGTATTGCGACACCGAGGTCCACCGTTTGCTTCGCCTCGTCCCGACGCTTGGCATTGAACGTCGGCAGCATCGTGACCACTTCCTCCGCGGCGTTCAGCGCATTTGCGCAAACGACTTCGCGGCTGGCGGACTCCAGATCGAACGTTGCGAGAAAACCATCTCCCATAAACTTCAGGATCTGGCCTCGGTGGTCGAGAACGGGGCGCGCCATGATCTCGAGGTAATCGTCCAGCAACTCGATCAGCTCGTCCTGTGACACGCGGCTCGCGATGCGCGAGAACCCGCGCAGGTCGCATAGCCAGATCACAGCCTGGATGCTGCGCACCGAGTGCCGATCGATCTCGCCGGTGAGCACGCGCGCGCCTGCATCGGCACCCAGATAAGTCTCGAGCAGCGTGCGGGCGACATCGAACGTCGAGCGCGCCTTCACGGCGAGCGCGAGAAAGGGCAGCAAGGCGGTCACTTGCTCGAGCTCCTCATCGTCGAAGCCGTCCGGGTCGTCGGTCGCACAAGAGAAAAACACGCCCTGCAGCACATCCACGCTTTCGGTCGCGCGGGCGCGGCCCCGACCCGACGCTTCCCGCTTCCCGCCGCCTGTTTCATTGAAATACACGATGCGGGCCGCGTAGTCGGTCATGCCCGCTTGATGCAGATCGTCGAACAGTGGAAATTCATGAGGTGCCCCGGTATCGAGCCGACGGCGCAGTCGGAGCTCACCGGAAGCTCGCAGATGATGGACCGGACTGCGCAGATACGCTGCGCGCTCCTCGTCGTTGCGACGACGCGCATGCAACTCGGTGGCGATCCCGTCCGGCCGCCAGACATAGCTGTGCGCGCCATGCCGGGGATGAAGCGTGCCGATCGACATGTTGAATCGGCTCGCGTGGAATCCTGCCTCGATCAACCCTCGGCAAAAGCCGTCGACCTGCTCGGCGAGCGGCAGTCCGCGCAACCCGCGATCGACGAGCCATGCAGGAAACGCCGAGAGATCGAGTGGTTTCGTCATCGATCGCCTCCACTCAGGCGGGCACTCCATTGTGCCGCGATCTGCGTTCGCACGGCCATGTGCATTGGATGTGGTGTTGATCGAATTTGGCGACTAGACTGTATAGCGGCATGTTTGCGCAAGCAGAAATGGCCGCGCCACGGCCAAGCCAAGGAGCGAGCGATGATCTTCCCGAGCATGAAGCGGACGTTGAAAATGTTCACCGTCGCGATTCTGATGATGGCAGCCACGGCCCACGCGGCCGGGCGGTATGTGCTGATCAGTCACGCACCCGATTCGGACTCGTGGTGGAACACCATCAAGAATGCGATCAAGCAGGCGGGTGAAGATTACGGCGTCAGCGTCGACTACCGCAACCCGCCGTCCGGCGATCTCGCCGATATGGCGCGCTTGATCGAGCAGGCGGCCGCCGCCGGCTACGACGGCGTCATCACGACGATCGCCGACTTCAACGTACTGCAGGGCGCCATCGGCAAGGTCACGGCAAAGAAGATCCCGCTCATCACGATCAACTCCGGCACGACCGAGCAGAGCGAAAAGCTCGGCGCCCTTATGCACGTCGGGCAGCCTGAATACGCGGCCGGAAAGGGGGCGGGCGAGCGTGCAAAGGCAGCCGGTGTCAAAGGCTTCCTTTGCGTCAATCACTACGCGACGAATCCCGCGAGCTTCGAGCGCTGTCGAGGTTTTGCTGAGGCCATCGGCGCCGATTACAAGAAGTCCACCCTCGACTCCGGTGACGACCCGACGACGATCGAATCGAAGGTGTCGGCATACCTCCGGCAGAACCCGGGGACCAATGGGGTGCTGACGCTGGGGCCGACGTCGGCGAGCCCGACGATCAAGGCGCTCGAAAAGTCGGGCCAGGCGGGCAAGATGTGGATGGCGACGTTCGATCTCTCGGACGACATCAGCAAGGGCATCAAGGCCGGCACCGTCAAGTTCGCGATCGACCAGCAGCCTTATCTTCAGGGCTACATTCCCGTCGCAGTGCTCGCGACGATGAAGGAGATGAAGACGACGGACGTCGGCAAAGTCGCCGCTGCGGTCAAGGCCAACCCGAAGACCAAGAAGCGGTTCGACGAATACAGCCTCTCGCCTGCCTACGGTCCGCGTCACATCTCCTCGGGTCCCGGCTTCGTCACCAAGGAGAATATCGGTAACGTCGAGAAATACGCCGGGCAATATCGCTGAGGCGAATCTGCGTGTCGCGCGCATGACAGGCCCTGATACCTCCGCGAGGGCAGCGGCAGCCCGCAACGCGCCGGCCGTTTCCGATGAGCGCGTGCGACAGATCGGCGCGTTGCAGGCCTTTCTCTCGCGTCCCGAGTTCGGGTCCCTTTCCGGCGCGGTCCTGGTCTTCCTGTTGTTCGGCCTCGTCGCCGGGGACTCCGGCATGTTCAGCGCCGAGGGCATCGTTAACTGGGCGACGGTCGCAGCCTTCCTCGGCATTATCGCCGTTGGCGCAGCATTGCTGATGATCGGCGGGGAGTTCGACCTGTCGATCGGCTCGATGATCGGGTTCGCCGGAATGATGCTCGCCATCCCCGCGCTGTATTGGCACTGGCCGCTATGGACCGCGGCACTCTTCACGTTCGCGCTATGCGCCGCGCTGGGAATGCTGAACGGCTATCTGGTGATTCGCACCGCGCTCCCGAGCTTCATCGTCACCCTCGCCTTTTATTTCATTCTGAGGGGCCTGAGCCTCGCGTTGTCGACGATGCTGACCGGCAAGACCATCCTGAGCAACAACGAGGGACTGGCCTTGCGCGACCTTGCAAGCGGCGACCCGCTGTTTTCAGCGCTGTTCTCGGGGCATGTATTGACGCGCTTCTTCGATGCCATGTCGCGCTTCGGGTGGATTGCGGGAAAGGATGGCGGCGGCGCGCTCGCCGTGGGCGTCCCCAAGGTGATCGTGTGGTGGCTCGTGATGACGGCGATTGGTGGTTTCGTCCTTGCCCGTACCCGCGCCGGCAACTGGATACTCGCGGTCGGCGGCGACGCCAGTGCGGCCAAGAATACCGGCGTGCCCGTTGCGCGCGTGAAGATCGCCCTGTTCGTCGTCACCGCGCTGTGCTCGGCGCTCTTCGCCGTCCTGCAAGTTGCGGATGCCGGCTCCGCCGCGGCGGATCGTGGACTGCAGAAGGAGTTCGAGGCGATCATCGCCGCGGTCATCGGGGGCTGTCTGCTCGCCGGCGGCTATGGCTCGGTCGTCGGCGCGTCGATCGGCGC
>JBKPOL010000116.1:0-11525 GCA_046733075.1 Pseudomonadota bacterium
GGACATGGCGCCATTCGGTGAAGCCCTGTCCCACCATCGATCGTTCTCGGGAATCGGACGATATTGCGGCAGATAGAACGCGATCAGGCGAACATCGCGGCGAGCTTGCGCCATATGCGGTGGGCCGGCGGCGCGGGACAGCGTGTATCAGCTACGAAGCGCGGCCATGCACGCGTCACGAACCCCTTCGACGGTGCCGAGCCCGTTCACCTTCCGGTAACGCGGCGCATCCGGATCTCCGCTCGCCTCCCACTTCGCGTAGTACTCGACGAGGGGCTCGGTCTGCGCGTGATAGATGGCGAGGCGCCTCATCACCGTCTCCTCGCGGTCGTCTTCACGCTGGATCAGCGGCTCGCCCGTGACGTCATCTCGCCCCGTCTCCTTCGGCGGATTGAACTTGACGTGATAAGTGCGTCCGGACGAGACGTGGACGCGGCGCCCGCTCATGCGCTCGACGATCACCGCGTCCGGAACGTCGATCTCGATGACGTAGTCAATCCTGACGTGGCCGTCCTTCATCGCGTCGGCCTGCGGCAACGTCCGCGGGAATCCGTCGAACAGGTAGCCGCGCGCACAGTCGCTTCCGCGGAGACGATCCTTGACGAGTTCGATGATGATGTCGTCGGAAACGAGCGTGCCGCGATCCATCACCTGCTTGGCAGCGAGACCGAGCGGTGTCGCCGCCTTGATCGCGGCGCGCAGCATGTCGCCCGTGGAGATCTGCGGGATGCCGTACCTGTCGCGAATGAACGCGGCCTGCGTGCCTTTGCCGGCGCCCGGGGGTCCCAGCAGGATCAGTCGCATCGGTGGTGCTCGCTCGACAAAGAGGTGGGAGCGGATGGAACCGCGTTCGCCTGCGCTTCAAAGCCCGTTCGGGCGCATGTTACCCGAGCAGCGCACGAACGCGCGCGAGATCGTCCTCGGTGTCAACGCCCGGCGCGGGCGTGCCTCCGGCGATCTCGACGACGATCCGATGCCCGTGCCACAGTGCGCGAAGCTGCTCGAGCGCCTCGAAGGCTTCGATCGGCGCTCGTTGCAGCGTTGGAAAAGTCTGCAGGAAAGCGACGCGATAAGCGTAGAGGCCGTAGTGGCGATAGAGCGGCATTCCCTTCGGAATCGCACGGTCGCCTCGGTCGAATGCGTCGCGTGCCCAGGGAATCGTCGCGCGGCTGAAGTAGAGCGCGCAGTTCTGCGCATCCAGCACGACCTTGACGACGTTCGGATTGAACGCCTCGTCGGCCTCGGTGATCGGGTGGCATGCAGTTGCCATCGACGCATCACGGCGCTCGGCGAGCAGCGCGGCGACGCGCGCGATCAGCACCGCGTCGAGCAACGGTTCATCGCCCTGCACGTTCACGACGATTTCGTGCGGAGCGAGCCCGAGCAGCGACGCCGCCTCGGCGAGACGGTCGGTTCCCGTCGGGTGCTCCTTGCGCGTCATGACGGCGGAAATACCATGCGCGCGCGCCGCCTCCATGATGCGCTCATCGTCGGTTGCGACGACGACGCGATTCGCACCGCTTTCACGCGCAAGCTCCGCAACGCGCACGACCATGGGTCGGCCACCGATCTCGGCCAGCGGCTTGCCGGGAAGGCGTGTCGACGCGTAACGCGCGGGAATCAGAACGGTGAAGGTCACGCGCGCTTGCGCTCGTTCAAGGCACATCAGGGCGGGAACGTCCGCGCGCGATCGCGCCGTCGCGGCTGATGCGACGATGCGAGCCCTTCATGCCGCATCGCGCCAAGCCTAGTCCTTCAGCGCTTCCCATTCCTCGGGGGTCAGCTTGCGCGCTTCCTCTTCGAGCATCACGGGGATGCCGTCGCGGATCGGGTACGCGAGCCGGGCGGAGCGGGAGATGAGCTCGTTGCGCTCACGATCGTGCACGAGCGGCCCCTTCGTCACGGGACAGACGAGCATCTCGAGCAGCTTTGGATCCATCGATCCTCTCCATGACGAGTTCGACGAGCGCGCAATCGACCCGGGCTCGAATCGGCAACATCCACATGCGCGCGTCGGCGAATGTGCGGCATTTTACCGCGTCCTTCTCCGTCATCAGCACCGCGCGTGCGTGCGGAAACGCGACGTCGCTTTGCACGTAGCGATGGTGATCGGGAAATGCGCGCGTCTCGCCGCTGAATCCCAGTGCGCGCAACGCATCGAAGAACCGCTGCGGATTCGCGATGCCCGCAATGGCCACCGTCGTGGGATCTCGAAGCGCGTCCACGTCGAGCGCAAGTCCGGGATGCGCGAGGTTGCGCCACGCCTGCGACTCATGCGTCATCGAGAATTCCCTCGGGCGTGCTCGCGCTCCGATGCGAAGCCCGGGCGACGGCGATTCCGGGCTCGATCGGGAAGGAGGCCGAGGTGGCGACGTTGCGTGCGAAGACGCGCCGGGGGGGTCATTCTCCGCCGCGCGCATATCAGATTGCGCTTGCAGCCGCACGACGGCATCGACGGATGCGAGTCGCGAGGGCGGTTCGCGTAAGGGTCCGGCGGGAAGCAGCATCCGGTTGCCGAGATCGCGCGAGCCATCGATGACGACGATCTCGACGTCGCGAGCAAGCGCGTAATGCTGCAGTCCGTCATCGGCGAGGATCACGTCGGTCTCCGGTTGCGCAGAGAGCAGCTCGCGTGCGGCCGCGACGCGATCCGCGCCTATCCAAGTGGGGGCGCCGCTCGCTGCGAGCAGGAGCGGCTCGTCGCCGGTATCGCGCGGGTCGTCGTCGACGTGCACGACGCGCACGTCACGTCGGTCGCGACCATGGCCGCGGCTCACGATTCCCGGTCGGCGCCCGAGCGCGCGCAATGCCTGGGCGAGAGCGATGACGAGAGGCGTCTTCCCGGTGCCGCCGACGCTAATGTTGCCGACGACGATGACCGGGACCGGAAGCCGTACCGTAGGCAGGAGACGATAGCGGTAAGCGGCGCGGCGCGATGCGGCAAGGCCGCCGAACAGCCAGGACAGCGGCCGCAGCAGCTGCGCGAGGAGCGTCGGTTGCGGCGCGTACCAGGCGCGCGTCAACACCGCCGCAAGCGGCGTCACTTGCGCGGCGCGTTCGGCGATGCCTGCGTTGCGAACGTGATGTGGACGAAGCCCGCTGCGCGCGCAGCTTCCATCACGTGCACGACGGCCTGGTGCGTCGCCTGCGCGTCCGCGTTGATGATGACGACCGGATCCTTGTTGTCGCCGGCAGCGCGCTTCAGCATGTCGGCGAGCGCTTCGACCGTCGTGAACGTGAAGGGGGCGTCGCGCTCGATCTTGTAGCGTCCCTGCGCGTCGAGACCCACGTTGATCTCGCGCGGCCGCTGCTTCGCCGGATCGGCGTTCGCCTCCGGCAGCGTGATCTGGAGCTCGGCAATTCGCTGGTACGTCGTCGTGACCATCAGGAAGATCAGGATGACGAGGAGGACGTCGATCAACGGAATGAAGTTGATCTCCGGATCATCCCTCTCCCGGTTGCCGCGGAGGTTCATGGATTCGCGAGACGGAAAGCTTCACGCGCGGCGGGATGACCACGCGCTCCGAAGCGATCGGCGGGCTCGTACATCGCCGGCACAGCAAGCCGCGAGCGAGGAAACGCCAAGGCCGTCAACCCGCGCGATAACGTGACGCTCGCGATCACTTTCTTTCGTTGTGCGCGAAGTCCACGAGCTTGATCGCCTGCTGCTCCATCTCGACGACGAGCGCGTCGACCTTTGCGCGAAAGTGACGATAGAAGATCATGCTCGGAATCGCGACGATCAGGCCCATCGCGGTGTTGTAGAGCGCGATCGAGATGCCGTTCGCGAGCTGGATCGGATTCGACCCCGCCGTCGTTTGTGACCCGAAGATCTCGATCATCCCGATGACCGTGCCGAACAATCCGAGCAGCGGCGACATCGCTGCAATCGTGCCGAGCGTCGTCAGGAAACGCTCGAGATCATGCGTGACGACACGGCCGACTTCCTCGATCGCCTCCTTCATGACGGGTCGGGGACTTTTGACGTTGGCAAGGCCTGCGGCAAGGATGCGGCCGAGGGGGCCCTGCTCGGCAGTACGCGCGAGCAGGTCCTGGGTGAGACCGGTATGTCGGTATTCGACCAGCACGTGATCGACCATGCCCGCAGGCGCGACGATGCTCTGACGAAGCGACCACAGCCGCTCGAAGATCAGCGCAAGCGCAACGATCGACGCGATGATGAGCGGCCAGATCGGCCACCCGGCCGCTTGTATGATCGACCACACAGCGCACGACTCCTTGAAAGTGACCGGCGAAATGTAGCGTGGCTCGCCGTGCGCGAGCAACCGAAATGCACACGATCAATCGGTTGCCCTTGTTTGACGGCCAATGCGACGCGCTCCCGGGTCCGCAATCGTCGCGCACACGGCAGCGCCCGCGAGAATGATTATCCAGCACAGGTAGATCCAGACGAGAAAGCTCGGCAGCACGGCGAGCGCGCCATAGACAGCTTCGTAGGTGGAGACCTTGGCGAGATACCAGGCGAAACCGTGTTTCGCGGCCTCGAGCGCACCCGCCGCGAGCGCTCCGCCGATCAATGCCGGCACCGCGGGGACATGCCGTGCGGGCACTCCCTTGTAGAGGACGGTCAAGCCTGCCGCGGCGAACAGGAACGGCAACGTTTGGGCAACCTGCGATCCGAGCGACCTTCGCAGCGAGACCGCGGCGAGCGAATGCATGACGAGCCATGTCGTGATCGAAATGCTCGCCCCGATCAGTACCGGAACGGCGGTAAGACCTAACGCATAGACCACGACGCGCCTGGGCAGCGACCGTCCGCGGCGAATTCGCCAGATCGCATTTATCTGCCGCTCCATGGTCGAGATCGCGAGCGCCGCGCTGATCGCGATCATCAGCACGGAAATGCCGGTGAGACGCGCCGCCTGCTCGGCGAAACCGGTGATGTACCCGCGGATCTCGCTCACCCCGCTGAACGGAAGCATGTGCTTCAGCAGGAACTGCTCGAGCACCTTGAGCGACTCCTCGAAGATGGGAAAGCGGCCGACGAACGAGAACGCAACCGTCACGACCGGGACGATCGCGAGTAGCGTCGTAAACGAAAGACTGCCTGCCGCGCGTGCGAGATCGATGTCCCGCAGGCGCGTGACGACGAGCTGAACAAAGCGGAATGGGTTGGCGGTCAAGCGGGCCGAGGCGGCGATCTTCGCAGCGCGGTCAGCTTTCAGGACGGACGCGCTCGCCGGGTCAGGAAGCCACCCGTCGCGAGAAACACGCCGACCGACCACAGCACCGGTGAAAGACCGATGGAACCGCCCACAGCGCCGAACACCAGCGGCACCGCGACCGCCATGGAATTCATCAGCGACATGCGAACGCCGGCGGCTTCGCCCATCCGACCCGGCGGTGCGAGGCTGTGGAGCAGGGCCATCACCATCGGCTGCCCCACCCCGAGGCCGAGGCCCAGGCAAAACGACAGCAGCATCAGCGTCGGTGCGTTGCGTGAGAACGGTATGGCGACATACACGAGCGCAGCGAGATAGAGCGCCGACGTGAGGACGCGGTGCTCCGGTACCCGTGCCGAAATGAACGGCATTGACAAGCGAATCGCGAATGTCGCGCTCGCGAAGGCGGCGAGGATGAGGCCGATCTTGGATGCCGACAACCCGATCCCGTGGCCGTAGATCGGCACGAACAGCGTATGCAGCTCCCACGCGAGCGCGATCATGCTGTTGATGAGGAACACCCGGCGAAGGTTGCCATTCGCGATCAGATCGAGCGTGCTCGCCCGCGCATGCTCTTTGTGCGCGGGATGGGGCCCGGGAAGCGCAGGCCTGTTCGTCGCCAGGATGAAGATCGGCGCGAGCGGCAGGACTGCCATCACGCCGAACGCCACCCGGAAGCCTGCATGGTCGATGACGAATCCGGTGAGGAGCGGTCCGAGGATCGACGACGTCGAATAGCCGACGGCGAGCAGTCCGAAATTGCGCGTGCGCGCGGCGGGACTGCTCATCTCGCCGGTCGCGTATTGAGCTGCGACCTGGAACGCCATGAATGAAAGGCCGGACAGGACCGCTGTCACGAACAGCGCGGGCAATCCGTGCGCGAGCGCGGCGATGATCACGGCCGAGGCCATGCCGATCGAGCCCGCTAGCATCGGCCTGCGGACGCCGACGCGGTCGGCGAAGCGCCCCGCGGGGATGGCGAAGCACATCGGCAGCAGCGCGAACAGCGCGAGCAAGCCGCCTACCGTCCCCGCGCTGGCTCCGAGCGCGAGCGCATCGAGCGACACGGCAACGCGCGAGCCGCTCAGCACCATGTGGTTGCAAATGCCGAGGCCGATCAGGACACCGAAGGGCGAGACGCGAATCGCGGCGGGCTTCATTTGGACACCCGCCGGTGCGCCCGGCAAGTACCGGCATGTAAGTGGGAGCCAGCCTCGTCGTCGCAGGTGCTGCATGCGACGGTCACGGTGCGAGACGTCCGATCTTCCAGCGATCGCCCTCTTTCGACCAGACGAGTCGATCATGCAGCCGCGACTCGCGACCCTGCCAGAATTCGAAGCGACTCGGCACGACTCGGATGCCACCCCAGTGGGGAGGGCGAGGCACCGTCGACGTGAATCGGGCCTCCACCGAAGTGACCTGCGCTTCGAGCCACGCTCGATCGCGCACGGGCGCGCTCTGTGGAGAGGCCCACGCGGATAGTTGCGAACCGCGCGGGCGCGCGGCGAAGTACGCCTCGGACTCCTCGGCGCTGACGCGCTCAGCCACGCCTTCGACGCGCACCTGCCGCTGCAGCTCCACCCAGAAGAACAGCAGCGCCACACGCGGCTCGGCGATGATCTCGCGGCCCTTGCGGCTCTCGTAATTCGTGTGGAAGACCAAGCCGCGCGGATCGATACCCTTCAGCAGGACGATGCGGGCAGCGGGACCGCCCGCAGGATCGACGGTCGCGAGCGTCATCGCGTTCGGCTCGGGAAGCGCGGCCGCAACGGCCTCGTCGAACCAGCGCGCGAATTGATCGAAGGGATCGGGGGCCGCGTCGCGCTCGCTCAAGGCGGCACGTTTGTAATCGACGCGTAACTGCGCGAGGTCGGTGGCGGGTGCGGACATCGCTTTTTGCACGTACCTCGCATTCTACTCCGCGCACTCTGTTCGAACGCGCATCGCTCACGAATCTCGACGCTCGGGCGAGCGCGACGCACACCTCCTTCGCACCGTTGCAACAACGCTGTCTCCAGAGTGAAATTTCCCTCTTGCGGCGCTTCCGGCCCTCTGAAAATGCGGTATAGTCGCCGCCGATGGAGCAGTGCCTGGGACAGGCAGGCCAGCTTCAGGACGCAAAGCGAGTAGTCCGCCCCGCATAACCGACAGGAAGGAGAAACATGGCTACTGCCAAGAAAGCTGCGAAGAAATCCGCGGCCAAGAAGCCCGCCGCGAAAAAGACTGCTGCCAAGAAGCCCGCCGCGAAAAAGAGCGCGGCCAAGAAACCCGCCGCCCCGAAGAAGTCCGCCGCGAAGAAGCCCGCCGCGAAGAAATCCGCTGTGAAGCGCAAGCCGAATGCCGCGTTCATGAAGGCGATGACGCCGTCGTCGGTGCTCGCCGCTGTCGTCGGCGGAATGCCGATGCCGCGGACCGAAGTGACGAAGAAGATCTGGGACTACATCAAGAAGAACAAGCTGCAGGACGCGGTCAACAAGCGCCTGATCAACGCCGACGAGAAGCTCCGCGCTGTGTTCGGCGGCAAGCAAAAGGTCTCAATGTTCGAAATGACGAAGCTCGTTTCGAATCACCTCAAGTAGCGCCAACTGCTTTCCTGCGCGCGTCGCGCGCACGCGGCCGGCAACTTCGCGTCTGTGTTATCGCGGGGTTCGCCGGCTTAGTTTTTGGTGCGTCCCGTTGAGCGACCCAAAGTATCGTGGGAGCGGCACGTGGCTGAACGTCACAACGGAGTCGATGACGCAGGCAAGAATCAACAGCTACCCGCGACCGAAACTTTGGCGCCCCACGTTTGGGACGTTAGGTCAGTCTTCGTCCTCGATGATCCGAATGACCCGGGTCCGCTTGCCCCCGGCGTACTTTTCCATCTGTACGAGCACGGGGAACTTTTCCGCGAGCGCCGCGCGCGCCGCCGACTCTTCGTTGTAGATCAACACCGCGCCGTCGGCCCCGCGGACATCGGACCAGATCCCGGTCTCGTCCTGCACTTCGATCTTGTAACGCATCGCCGTCTCGTGAAAGCGGCTCAGCGCGCTGCGCCCGACTGCAGCGCCGCGATCCGCTCCTCGATCGGCGGATGCGACGCGAAGAGCGACATCATGCCTCCGCCGCCGCCCGCAATGCCGAACGCCTGCATCGTCTGCGGCAAAGCCCCACTCTCGAGCCCGCCAAGCCTTCGCAGCGCGTTGACCATCGGCTGGGGACCGAGGAGGCGCGCACTTCCTGCGTCGGCGCGAAACTCCCGGTAGCGGGAGAACCACGCGACGATCATGCTCGCGAGGATACCGAACAGGATCTGGCACACGATCACCGTGATGAAGTAGCCGGGACCGGTGCCGCGCTCGGTGCGAAATATCGTCCGATCGACGATGGAGCCGACGATTCGCGAGAGAAAGACCACGAACGTATTCACCACACCCTGGATCAGCGTGAGCGTCACCATGTCTCCATTTGCGACGTGCGAAAGCTCGTGCCCGAGGACGGCCTCGACCTCCTCCTTGTTCATCGACTGCAGCAGACCGGTCGACACGGCCACCAGCGCGGAGTTCTTGAACGCGCCGGTCGCGAATGCATTCGGCGCGCCGTCATAGATCGCCACCTCTGGCATGGCGACGCCGGCGGCCGTCGCAAGCTTCCGCACCGTCTCGACGAGCCACGCCTCCGCCTCGTTGCGCGGTGACTCGATCACCTGGGCGCCGGTCGACCATTTAGCGATCGTCTTCGACATCAGAAGCGAGATGATCGCGCCGGTAAAGCCTACGACCAGCGAATAGGCAAGCAGCTGTCCGTACGCGATGCCCTGACCGGCCATCGCCTGATCGAGGCCGAAGAGCTTCAGCACGATCGACAGCACCAGCAGGACCGCTACGTTGGTTGCGACGAACAGAATGATCCGTTTCATGGCTCACCGATTTGGGGAAGGTGATCCCAATATTAGCGCCGGGCCTCGTCAACGCAAGGGCGCGGCGTTCGCGCATGCCGCAATCGAGCGAGCACGACGCTCGCTCTGACGCTCGATCAGCTGCTCTTGCCGCTCCAGGAATCGCGCAGCGTCACGGTGCGGTTGAACACGAGCCGATCGGGACGGTGGTCGACGAGGTCGGCGACGAAATAGCCGTGCCGCTCGAACTGGAAGCGCTCCTCGGCCGTCGCAAGCGCGAGCGCCGGCTCGACATACGCCCTGATGACGCGCTTCGACGCAGGGTTGAGATCGTCAAGGAAATCGCGTTCGCGGTCTTCGACGGCGTCGCCGCTCTCTTCACCGGCGAGCGCGACATGATGCGCGGGCGCGGGCTTCGCATCGGTTGTTGCGTCATCGCTGACGTTGCGCGCGCCGGGAAACGGGACACGAAACAGCCGATCGTAGAGCCGCACCTCGGCCGGAACCGCGTGCTGCACCGACAGCCAGTGGATATTGCCCTTGACCTTGCGCGCATCGGCCCCCGCGGTCCCGCTGCGCGTCGCGGGATCGTACGTGCATCGAACAAGCTTGACGTTGCCCTCGGGGTCCCTCTCGAAGCCGGTGCAGCGGATGATGTATCCGTAGCGAAGCCGCACTTCGGCGCCCGGCGAGAGCCTGAAGTAGCCCTTCGGCGGCGATTCCGCGAAATCGTCGCGCTCGATCCACAACTCTCGTGTGAGCGGCAACGCGCGCCGGCCGAGCTCAGGGCGCTGTGGATGGTTGGGCGCAAGCGTTTCTTCGTCTTCGCCCTCGGGAAAGTTCTCGATGACGAGACGGATCGGATCGAGCACACCAAGCCGGCGCGTTGCCGTGCCATTCAGCTCGTCGCGCATCGTCTCCTCGAGCACGCTCATGTCGATCCACGAGTCCGACTTGGAGACGCCGATGCGCTCGGCGAACATGCGGAAGCCCGCCGGCGTGAAGCCGCGCCGCCGCGCCCCGACGAGCGTCGGCATCCGCGGATCGTCCCAGCCGTCGACGTGCCCTTCGTCGACCAGCCGCAGCAGCTTGCGCTTCGACAGGACGACGTAGGTCAGATTGAGGCGCGCGAATTCGTATTGCCGCGGCAGCGGGCGCGACAGCCGGCCGCCGTCCGCCAGCTTCTGGATCACCCAGTCATAGAGCGGGCGATGATCCTGGAATTCGAGCGTGCAGATCGAGTGCGTGACGCGCTCGAGCGCATCCGAGATGCAGTGTGTGTAGTCGTAGAGCGGATACACGCACCACTTGTCCCCGGTACGGTGGTGGCGCGCGTGGCGAATCCGATAGATGACCGGATCCCGCATGTTGAGATTCGGACTCGCCATGTCGATCTTGAGGCGCAGCACGTGGGCGCCGTCGGGGAATTCTCCCGCGCGCATCTTCCGCAGCAGGTCGAGATTTTCTTCCACACTTCGGTTGCGGTAGGGACCCGCCACCCCCGGCTCCGTCAGCGTGCCTCGCGTCGCTCGCAGCTCCTCGGCCGATTGGCTGTCCACATAAGCAAGGCCCTGCGACACGAACCACTCGGCGAACTCGTAGAGGACGTCGTAATAGTCGGAAGCGTGATAGCGATGCGAACCCCAGTCGTAGCCAAGCCAGCGCACCGAATCCGCGATGGAGTCCTCGTACTCGACGTCCTCCCTCAGCGGATTTGTATCGTCGAAGCGCAGATGACAGGTTCCGCTGTTCTCGGCCGCGAGCCCGAAGTTCAGCACAATCGACTTCGCGTGCCCGTAATGGAGATAGCCGTTGGGCTCGGGCGGAAAGCGCGTCACGACGCGGCCGCCGTAGGTGCCGTCGATGTTGTCTTCGGCGATGATCGCCCGCAGGAAATTCGATGCGGCCGGCTGGGAACCGACTGTCGCATGCGCTGGCGGGCGAGCCGCTTCGTTCCGGAGGATGGCGGGCGTCCGCGGCTTCTCCGCGACCGCGCCACACTGCGTGGGAGACGTTCGCGCGTCGGCCAGGACGGCACCTTCCCCACCGCGTCGGCGCTCGCTCACAGCGTTCGGATCATGCAGTGCAACATGTTTCGATTTGTTCATGAACAAGGGCGAGCCGGGAATTCTAATCGCGCGGCGCTGCCGCGTCACCCGCCGTATTACGAGGGAGAAAGCGGACCGCCCTCGAAAGCCGCGTCAGGCAAGGGGTGCGCGGCCGGAGGGTATATGCGCCGTCGGCCTTTTTTCCACAAATCCTGTGGATAGCGATGTGCATATCTTGTAAATTTTCGCGCTAAGTGAAGCGGGGAACAGGGAAAAAGCTTGCTAGACCAAATTGCATCGAAAAAAATATGCTTACCATTCAAGTACGTGGCTGTCCGCTTCATTGAGCGTGATTCCGTCGGAACGCTTTCCCACGCAAGTACGATGACATGAAGCGTAACGGCGCCGGCATAGGCC